>DATLZC010000192.1:0-12928 GCA_035574215.1 Dehalococcoidia bacterium
CGCCTGCTGGTTCCCCAGCCGCGCCCGATCGACCGTAGACCGCTCCAGGTCGGCGGGAATCCCACCAGAAAACGACGCTTCCAGTGGTCCCTCCTTCCGGCGCTCCGACTGCCTCATCGGCAGGCGGGCGTGGACGGCGGCTTCCGTACCGCCTCCACGCCCTTCATGTGTGACAACGTCGGCGCCCGCTCAAAGGTTAACCCACGGGCGCAAGCGTCACGTCAGCGCCCCTGCGCCGCCTTCCATTCGTCGAGCGCCGCCCGCTCCTCCAGGTAGAGGCGCGGCGCCGCCCGCTGCCAGTCGCCCGGGATGAACATGATGGCGGGCGAGCCGCGGAAGAACTTCATCCGGTAGTACAGGATGTCCACCAGCGGAAACCTGACGGTGCTGCCTTCCCGCTCGAGGAGCGTCTCCAGCCGGCTCACCAGGCCCGGCGGGACGAACTGCGGCGAATAGGTCCGCCCGAGGAGCAGGATCGATTCGGGGTCGTCGAGCTGCGCGCCGAGCAGCCACTCGTGCCGCGCGGCTTCGCGGTCGCCCTGCACGTCGTGCCACCGGCCCAGCTCCCGCCGCGCGGGCGCGAAGTCGGGCTGCCGGCGCACCGCGAAATCCAGGTGCGCGCGGGCCTCCGCCATGGCCTCGGGCGTCCCCTCGGCCATCAACAGCCGCGCCAGGTTCACCCGCACGTACAGGTCATCGGGATGCTCCCGGGCCAGCGCGCGGCAGCCGTCGACCAGCCCGCCCCGGTCGATCTCGGGAGGGATGGGCGCGCCTTCGGGCGCGGTGAGCAGAAATGTCCCCAGCGTGCACGGGTTCAGCGCGAGGATCGATCTGAGCAGCACCTCCGGGTACATCGCGCGCCGTTCGGGCGTCTCGGTCCAGAACGTCGATGACGCGATGCCCGCGTCGGTCGACACCGCCCGCGCGTACGTCTCGATGGCTTCGTCCCGGTATCCGGCCAGCTCCAACGCTTCGCCTGCAGCCATGAGGACGGCCGTGTCCGTGCCCGCGCGTTCACGGGCGTCCACCGCCACCCAGAGCGCGCGGGCGCGCTCGCCGGCCAATGCCAGCGCCCGCGCGAGGTTCGCCCTGCCGATGGTCGTGCGCGGCTCGAGCTCGATGCCGCGCTCGAGATGCGCGATGCCCAGCCCCAGAAGCTCGTCGGCGCGCGCTTCGCGGCCCTCTTTCCGGTGCGCTTCGGCCGCGACGACCTCGTTCACGCCCTGCTGAAGGTGGTAGAGGGCGAACCGCGTGTCGCCGTCGATGGCCTCCTGACCGAGGCGCACCGCTTCGTCGTAGTCGCCGTCCGCGAGCGCTTCGATGCTTCGGCTGTAGGCGCGGTGGGCGACGTCGATGCGCCACCAGGCGATGAAGAGCGCCGGCAGCGCCACCAGCAGGAGCAGCCGCGGCAGGCCGAGCGCCACGGCGCGCGGCCACGCAAGACGAACGGGCGGCCCGGCGTCGCGGAGTTGCCGCACCGCCAGCGCGGCGACGCCTCCCAGGGCGATCAGCGGCGCCTTCCAGATGTTGGCAGCGTCGACCACGTTGTGGACGGCGAAGCCGGCCAGCGCCGCCGCGAACACGACGGCCGCCAGACGATCGTCAGGCCCGTCCCGCCGCCACAAGGCGACGCCGATCCAGACGCAGGCGACGGCCAGCGCCGCCATCGCCGCGAGCCCGGGCGCGCCGAGGTCGATCGCCGTCTGCACGAACCCGTTGTGGGCGTGGAGCGCGTGCACCGGGAACTTGCCGCTGTACTCCGGATACAACAGCCCGAACCCGCCGGGACCCACCCCCGTCCAGACGTGGTCTTTGAGCATGTCCCACCCGGCCTCGAGCGCGTCCTCGCGAGGCGAGAAGGAGCCGCGGAACAGCCATCCGGGCCGCGCATCCCACTCCTTGAGCGCGAAGGCGCCGGCCGTCGCCGCGCCCAACACGAGCGCGCCCGCGCCAGCCGCCGCGACCCACACGCCGCGGGCGGGTCGGGGCCCCGGTCCCTTCCGCAGCCGCGCCTCCGCGACCAATCCCAGCGCCACGACCGCGAGCCCGACGAGGGCCGCGGCCCACGCGCCCCGCGACAGCGTGAAGAAGATGGCGCCCAGAGCCGCGATCCCGCCGCCCGCGCCCAGGACACGGTCCAGCGGCGTCGCGCCGCGCCACGCCTGCGCGGCGTACAGCGGGAGGAGTGCCACCAGCGCCATCGCGAGCATGTTCGGGTGGTCGCTCACGTCATGGACCCGCGGCACCGTCGGAGGCTCGAGCCCTCGCAACGAGAGGCCCTCCACCGAGCGGGTCAGCGCGATCCAGTCGAGGTAGTCGTTTGCCACCACCCAGAGCGCGTAGAGCGCCGCCGCCGCGCCCGCGAGCATCAGCGCCCGTTCGACGTCGCGCCGTTCGAAGAAGCGCACGTCGGCCAGGGCGAGGAACACCAGGACGAGGAATCCGGCCTGGAGGGTCAGCTCGAGGCTGACCCTCCAGTTGACCGCGGTGACGGTGGCCGCGATGTACGCCGCCAGCAGGACCGCGAGGGGCCAATCGAGCGGGCTGCCGCCGGGAAGGCGCCGCCAGTACCCGACGTGGAAGACGTAGAGGGCCGCGAGGCCCGCGGCTAGAATATGCAGGATAACCGTCGGCTCGTAGACGTAGAGTCGCACCTGGGGCATGCCCGTCACCAGCATGTAGCCCAGCCACGACCCGAGAAGCGCCGTCGCCGCCACCCGCGCGGCGGCGCCCGCGATGGTTCGGACCCCGGTGGCGGCGGGGGTGACGGCTTCGACGGCTTCGACCTTCAACGGAGCGTCCGGTTCGTGAGGTAGAGGGACGTTGCGAAATTCTATCATGCGGCCCGCCGCGATCGCCCTGCTCGCGGTCGTCCTCGCCGTGGCCGGGGCCGTCGTCTGGAGCCAGCGCGCCGACGCCCCGCCCGGCGGTGAGCCGCCGTCCGCCTCTCCCGGAGCCGGCGCCGCCCCCGCCGGAACCATCGAGGTCGTGGGCGCCATTCCCCACGAAGGCGCCGCCTGGACAGAGGGCCTGCTGGTGAGCGAAGGCCTGCTCTGGGAGAGCACCGGCAACCCTACCGGCTCCGGCGTCCGAGCGGTCGACCCCGCCACCGGGGAGGTCCGGTGGTCCGTGCCCAACGGCAACGCCTTCTTCGCCGAGGGCATCGTGCGCGCTTTCGGCCGCACCTACGTCCTGAGCTGGCAGGAACAGACCGTGTTCACGTTCGACCGCGACGCCGATCCGCCGTTCCAGCCCTTCGCTTCGTACGACGGAGAGGGATGGGGCCTCACCGCCGTGGGAGACGACCTCGTGAACTCCAACGGGTCGGCGGACCTGTACTTCCGCGACCCCGAGACGTTCGAGGTCCGACGCACCCTCACCGTCCGCTTCGAGGGCCGGCCCCTGGAGCGCCTCAACGAGCTCGAGTACGACGGCGCATTCATCTGGGCGAACCAGTGGCAGACGCGCTACGTGTACCGCATCGACCCCGCGGACCCCTCGAATGTCGTGCGGTACGAGCTGCCTGACCGTTGCCCAGGTGGGTTCTTCAACGGCATCGCCTGGCATGCGGACGAGGGGCTGTTCTACGTCACGGGCCAGCGCTGCCCGGAGATCCTCAAGGTCCGCTTCCGGTGAGCCGCGCCGTTGCCGGACGACGGGCGCTCTTCTACACTCCCCCAACGTGAGCGCCACGTCCTCCCGCGCCACTGCTGAGCTCGACGCGATCCTCCATCCGCGGTCCATCGCGGTCGTGGGAGCGTCCGCCAACGTCGACAGCCCCGGACACGACTACGTGCGCTCGTTCATCGAATACGGCTTTCGCGGCCCGGTGTACCCGGTGAACCCGCGGGCACAGGAGATCCTCGGGCTCCCGGCGTACCCGACCCTGAGCGCCATTCCCGGCGAGGTCGACTTCGTGGTCTCCTGCATTCCGGCGGACGGCGTGCTCGCGCTGCTGGACGAATGCGCGGCCAAGGGCGTGAAGGCGGTCGAGCTCTTCACGGGGCGCTTCAGCGAGACGGGGCGCCGCGACGCCGCGGCGCTCGAGCGCCAGGTGCTCGAACGCGCCCGGGCCGCGGGCATCCGCCTCATCGGCCCGAACTGCATGGGCCTGTACGACCCCTCGTACGGCCTGTCGTTCCGGCCCGACCTGCCCCGCGAAGCCGGCCCTGTGGCGTTCCTGTCGCAGAGCGGGAACAACGCCGTCGAGCTGGTGCAGCACGGCGCCGTGCGTGGCCTCCGGTTCAGCAAGGTCATCAGCTACGGGAACGGCATCGACCTGACGGAGTCGGACTTCCTCGAGTATCTCGCCTTCGACGACGCGACCACCGTCATCGGCGCCTACATCGAAGGGGTGCGGGACGGGTCGCGCTTCGTCCGAGCGTTGAGGCTCGCCTCGTCACGGAAGCCCGTCGTCGTTCACAAGGGCGGCCGGACGGGCGCCGGCAGCCGCTCGGCGGCGTCGCACACCGCAGCGCTGGCGGGCCAGCGCGCCGTCTGGTCGGCGGCGCTCCGCCAGGGCGGCGCGGTCGAGGCGTCGACGCTCGAACAGACGTTGGACCTGCTGGTCGCCTTCGCATTCCTCCGTCCGGGCGCCGGCCGGCGGGTGGGCGTCGTGGGAGGCGGCGGCGGACGCGCGGTGCAGTCTGCGGACGCCTGCGAGGAGGAAGGCCTCGAGGTCCCGCCGCTCCCCGACGACATCCGCGCCGAGCTGCGCGCGAAGGCGCCCGACCTCTGGGACTGGGTGGGCAACCCCGTCGATCAATCGATCCTCGCGGGGAGCGGCCTTTCAGGCGCGCGGGTGCTCGAGCTCATGGTGGCGCACCCCGCGTTCGACGCCTTCATCGCGAACATCGGCGAGGACTGGATTCTGGGGCGGCCCGACGCCGCCGACCGCCTCGCCCATGTCGTCGAGCGCTTCATCGCCATCGGGAAGGCATGCCCGAAGCCCATCGCGTTCGTGCTGGGTCCGGCGGATTCTCCAGAAGAGTGGCGCTGGCGAGCCGTCGAAGGCGCCCGGCAGCGGCTGGCGGCTGAGCGGCTCGCGGTGTTCCCCACCATCGAGCGCGCCGCCTGGGCCCTCCGCCGATTCCTCGACGACTGCGAGCGAAGAACCGAGCCCTGAGCTATGTTCAGACGTGGATGTTCAGCCGGTGGCGCGAGCGGCAGATGTGCGGCATCGCACGCTGGATGTCGTACGGCGACCGCAAGCCCTGATTGACGGCGTCGAAGGCGTGCTTCCCCCAGTGGTGCGCGTCCATCTCGTCGCTGCAGAACCGCACAGGTAGTCCGTCGACCCGCACGGTGAATCCATCGTCGCCCGGCTCGATGGAGATCTGCGGCATCGGGCTCGCGCGGCGCGGCGCCGGCCTCCGGTGGTGGACGTCCTGCGATCGCACGCCCGTCCCCTGTATCGCCGATCGTTCCCCTTCATCTTCGGCCGGACGCGTCCGGGGCGCCAGAGCCGGACGGCCGCCCGGGCCGGTCCGCTTCTCCCGGATGGGCCCGACCCTCGGCAGGGGAGGGCAAGCGCTCCCTGCGCGCTTCGAGGCCGCCCCACACCGTGTCCACGAGCGACCGCATCCAGGCGCGCGTGACCGGCAGGCCAATGAGATGGCGCGCGAAAAAGGCGCCGAACACCGCGTCGGCGGCGGCGTCGACGTCGGCCTCGGGGCGAATCTCACCGCGCTCGATGCCGCGGCGCAGGGCTAGCCGGAAGAGCTCCCGCCTGCGGCCGACCAGCCGCTCGTGAAGCAGGTTCAGGAGACGCCGGTTGCGGCGCCCTTCGACCAGCAGCGCCGCGAACGCGGGGATGCCCGGGCCCTTCAGCACGGTGTCGTGCAGGCGCTCGAGGTACTCCATGAGGTCCGTGCGGGTGGACCCCGTGTCGGGGAGCTCGACCGCGCTCGCCAGCGCCTCCAGCGCCGCTGCGATCAGGTCGTCCTTGCCCGCGTACCGCCGGTAGATGGTCGTCTTCCCCACGCCCGCGGCCGCGGCGACGGCCTCGACCGACACACCGGCGTACCCGCGCCGGGCAAGAGCGACCAGCGCCGCCGCCAGAATCCGGCGGTCGAGCTCCGGGTCCCGGGGCCGTCCTCGGAGCGCGGACGACCGCACGGCCATGCGCTACGCCTCCTGGCTGCCGTCAGGGTCGGCGGCAACGCCCTGGACGGCCCGCGGGATCGCCGCGCCGGCGAAAACGGCGCGAGACTCGGCTACGGCTCGCGCGGGCATGAACCGCCAGGCGACGATCGCCCCGACCAGGCCGACGGCCGCCGCCACGACCATGGCGGCATCCATGGCGTCGAGGAACGCGTCGCGGGCCATAGCCGCGAGCGCTGCGCCCTCCGGGCCGCCGAGCTGCGCGGCCACGGCGATGGCGCCACCGATCGAGTCGGTCACCAGGTCCGCAACCTCACGAGGCGCTCCCGGCGGCGCCGTCATCCGCGCGCCGTACACGGCGTTGACGACGGAGCCGAGGATCGCGACACCGAAGGCGCCGCCCACCTGGCGCGTCGTGTCGTTCATCGCGGAGCCCACGCCCGCCTTCGCCACCGGCACGGCGCCCATGACCGCCTCGGTCGCAGGCGCCATGGCGTTCGCGATGCCGAAGGCCATCACCACGAAGGTGACGCCGATGATCGCATACGGCGTCGTTGCGGTCCAGAAGACGTACGAGGCCATCGCAGCGGCGAGCACCGCCATCCCGAAGCCGACGACCTTCCCGGTTCCGAAGCGCGCCACCAACCGATGACTGTTGGCGGCCCCGATGAGCATCCCGCCTGCCACCGGCGTGATGGCGAGCCCCGCTTCGAGCGCGGAGTAGCCGTGCACGAACTGCAGGTACTGCGTGTTCACGAAGATGGTCCCGAACAGCGCGAAGAACGCCAGGGTAATCGAGATGACCCCCACGGAGAACCGTGGGTTGCGGAACAGGACGAGGTCGAGCATGGGATGGCGCTGCCGGCGCTCCCACAGGACGAAGGCGGCGCCCGCCGCCGCCGAGCCGCCGAATGCGCCGACCACGAAGGGGTCGAGCCATCCTCTCGCCGGCGCCTCGATGATGGCGTACACGAGCAGGAACAGCGTGACCATAGACAGCGCCGCGCCGGTGACGTCGACGGCGGTGCCCGCCGGGTCGCGGCTTTCCGGTACCAGAAGCAGCCCGCCCGCGAGCGCCACGAGGACCACCGGCACGTTGATCATGAAGACGGAGCCCCACCAGAAGTGCTCGAGCAGCCAGCCTCCCAGCGCGGGCCCGATGGCGATGCCCAGCGCGGCCATCCCCGTCCAGACGCCGATGGCCTTGCCCTGCTCCTCACGCGGGAAGACGTCGACAATGATCGACAGCGTCGACGGCATGATGAGCGCGCCGCCGACGCCCATGACCGCCCGCGCAGCGATGAGCTGCGCGTTCGTTTCCGCGAAGGCGGCGACCACGCTGGAGAGCCCGAAGATCACCAGGCCCGCCTGCAGGGCGCGCTTGCGGCCGTACCGATCCCCGAGCGCCCCCATGCTCAGGAGGAGCCCCGCGAACACGAGGACGTAGGCGTCGACGATCCACTGGAGCTCCGAGGCCGAAGAGCCCAGCTCGCGCTGGATGGTGGGCAGCGCCACGTTGAGGATCGTGTTGTCGAGCCCGATGATGACGAGGCTCACCGACAGCACCGCCAGCATCCACCAACGGCGGCGCAGCGCGCGCTCGCGTACGCGGTCCACGGTCATCGCGACACCTCCACTCCTCCGCGCATGTCGCCGCAGTGTACCGGGCGAAGAATAGAAACGCAACGGTATCGTTTCGTTTTCCTGCCGCCAAACCGGGTGTCATTGACGCCCCGACGGCGTTAGGAGGACGTTTGTGGCAGCGCGATGGTTTCGATGTCGTCGGCGCCGCCCGCCGGCGCGAGGATGTCGGCGCCACGCGACCGGAGCTCCTCGCAGGCCCGCGCCGACGGAAGCGCCAGCTCCACGCGGTCCCCGTCCAGCGCGTGCACGAAGAGACGGATCTCGTCGTCGCCGGGATACTCGGCGAGCAGCTTCACCAGCCGGTCGACGCGCTCGCGGTCGGCGTCGGCGTCCTCACACTCGTGCAGGAAGAACCGCAGGCGCCGCACCAACCGCGGCGCGCCGCCGTTCCGCCCCTCCGGGCGGGCCGAGGCCGGTTGCGCTCCGTTCGGGGTGGGCTTGGACGGCCCGCCGTTATCGACTTCGCGTCCCGTGGTACCCGCGAGGCTCACCCAGGCCGGCGGCGTCCATCCTTCCCCGGTGTAGGGCTCGACCTGCTGCACGGCGACCTGGAGCCGTTCGCCGCGCTCGCGCACCCGCACCAGCATGAGGAGGATCGACCCCGGCGCCCACAGGTCGCGGGTCAGTTCGTACTGGTCGGGCCACACCGTGACCTCGGCCGACCCCGAGAGGTCCTCGATGACGGCGGCGACGAACGGCCGGCCCTCGCGGGTGTACAGCGTGCGCGTCGACGTGACCATTCCGGCGATGACGGCGTCGCGCCCGGCGAGCTCGGGCGTGAGTTCCGCGCACTGGACGGTGGTGTGCTTCGAGAGGACGGCGGCGGGCGCGGCGAAGGGGTGCTCGGACATGTAGACGCCCAGCAGCTCCTTCTCCCACTGGAGCTGTTCCTCGCGGGAGACGGCGGGCCCAGGCTTGAGGAGCTCGGGCGGCGGAGGCGGCTCACCGCCGAGGGCGTCGAACATCGACACCTGGCCGCTCTCGATGCGCCGTTGTTCTCGCTGAGCCGCGGCCACGGCCCGCTCCAGGCTGGCCAGCAAGGCGCCCCGCTCGCCCAGAGCGTCCAGCGCCCCCGCCTTGATGAGGCTCTCCAGCGCCCGGCGGTTCAACGCTCGCAGGTTCACCCGCGCGCAGAAGTCGTCGAGGCTGCGGAACGGCCCGCCCTTCGTGCGCGCCTCGACGATGCTCTCAGCCGCGGCGTCGCCCACGTTCTTCACGACGCCGAGCCCGAACCGGATGGCGTACGTCCCGTCGGGCTGCGGCTCGAGCGTGAAGTTCACGTCGCTGGCGTTCACGTCCGGCGGGCGCACCTCGATGCCGAGCTTCACGCATTCGGCGACGGCCTGCGCGATGCGCTCGTGCGCGCCGGCGGGGTGGCTCCCGGCGAGCGCCAGCACCGCCGTCATGTACTCCGCCGGGTAGTGCGCCTTGAGGTACGCCGTCTGGTAGGCGATGGCGCTGTAGCTGGCCGCGTGCGCCTTGTTGAAGGCGTACCCGGCGAACGGCTCGATGAGGTCGAAGACCTGGGCCGCCACCTCCTCCGAGTACCCCTTGGCCTTCGCGCCCTCGATAAACCGCGGCCGCTCGCGGGCCATGAGCTCGGGGATCTTCTTGCGCATCGCCTTGAGCATGCCGTCGGCGTCCCCGAGGCTGTAGCCGGCGAACTTCTGCGCGATGAGCATCACCTGGTCCTGATAGGTGATGACCCCGTACGTCTCCTCGAGGATGTCCGCGAGATCGCGATGGGGGTGCCGGATGGCTTCTTCGCCGTGCT
Organism: Dehalococcoidia bacterium; assembly: GCA_035574215.1. Classification (GTDB taxonomy): domain Bacteria; phylum Chloroflexota; class Dehalococcoidia; order DSTF01; family JACRBR01; genus DATLZC01. Next base: position 9,521 of record DATLZC010000192.1, read on the forward strand.
TCGCCCGGCAGAACGTCGGGATGTGCTGCATCGGGCCAGGACGGTACAGGGCGACGAGCGCCGTGAGGTCGGCGATACGCGTCGGGCGCAGATCGACGATGGCCCGGCGCATCCCGCTCGATTCGAGCTGGAACACGGCGAACGTCTCGCCTCGCGACAGCATCTCGAACGTCTTCGGGTCGCCGTCGGGGAGCGCCTGCAGGTCGATCTCGACCCCGCGGGTGCGTTTGATGATCTCGAGCGCTCTCCCCAGAATCGTCAGGTTCGCCAGCCCGAGGAAGTCCATCTTCAGGAGGCCGATCTTGGCCACCTGCGTCATGGCGTACTGCGTCGTCGGGATGGCGGAATCGTCGCCTCGCGGCGGGCGCTGCAAGGGCACGTGCTCGATGAGCGGGTCGCGCGAGATCACGACGCCGGCGGCGTGCGTGCTCGCGTGCCGCGCCACACCCTCGAGCTTGCGCGCGGTGTCCACGAGATGCCGCACCTGCGGGTCGGCTTCGTACGCCGCCGCGAGCTCGGGCGTCGTCTCCAGCGCGCGGTCGATGGTCATGTTGAGCGCGTTCGGGATGAGCCGGGCCACGCGGTCGGTCTCGCTGTACGTCATCCCCAGGGCGCGGCCCACGTCGCGGATCGCCGCCTTGGCGCCCAGCGTCCCGAAGGTGATGATCTGCGCCACGCGGTCGCGTCCGTAGCGGTTCGCCGCCCAGCGGATGACCTCGTCGCGCCGGTCGTCCGCGAAGTCGAAGTCGACGTCCGGCGGCTCGCCGCGCTGGTGGTGCAGGAAGCGCTCGAAGACGAGGCGGTTGGCGATAGGGTCGATCTGCGTGACGCCCAGGCAGTACAGCACCGCCGACGCCGCCGCGCTGCCGCGCACCCCCATCGGGATGCCCTGCGACCGGGCGAAGTCCGCCACCTCCCGCACCACATGGATGTAGTTCACGAACCCGGTCTCACGGATGACCTTCAGCTCCCACGCGATGCGCTCCCGCACCTCGTCGGACGCGTCCGGGTACCGGCGGGCCATGCCCTCGTACGTCAGCTTCTCCAGGTACTCCTCAGGCGTCATGCCCGGGGGACAATCCGTCTCCGGCAGGTTCAGCCGGTCGAAATCGATGGTCAGGTCGCACTGCTCGGCGATGCGCCAGGTGTTGTCGATGGCTTCCGGCAGGTCCGGGAAGAGGGCGCGCATCTCCTCCTCGCTCTTGACGTAGTACGAGTCGTCGGACATGCGCATCCGGTTCTCTTCGTGGACCGAGGCGTTCGTGCCGATGCACAGCAGGATGTCGTGAACCTCGTGGTCCTCCCGGAAGGTGTAGTGGCTATCGTTGGTGGCGACGAGCGGCAGATCGAGCTCCCTCGCGAGACGCACGAGCAGCGGGTTGACCCGGCGCTGGTCCTCCATCGCCGGGTGCTCCTGGATCTCGATGTAGTAGCCGTCGAACACCTCCCGGCTCCAGCGCGCCAGGGCCACCGCGTCGTCCCAGCGGCCGTCCAGCAGACAGCGGTGCAGCTCGCTGGACGGGCATCCCGAGAGCGCGATGATCCCCTCGCGGTGCTGTTCCAGGAGCTCGCGGTCCATCCGGGGCTTGTAGTAGTACCCCTCGAGGTTCGCCTTGGTCACCAGGGCGATGAGATTCTTGTAGCCTCGCTCATTCTTCGCGAGCAGCGTCAGGTGGTAGGGCGACTTCTCCCGCGGGTCCCGGTCGTGGCGCGAGCCCGCCGCGACGTAGGCTTCGACCCCGATGATGGGCTTGACGCCGCGGGCCCTGGCTTCGAGATAGAAGTCGATGGCGCCGTACAGCGCCCCGTGGTCGGTGAGGGCCACCGCCTCCTGCCCCAGCTCGCGGACGCGGTCCATGAGCTGGGGGATGCGGGAGAGGCCGTCGAGCAGGCTGTATTCCGTATGAAGGTGTAAGTGCGTAAACATCTGGGACCCGGGGAATGACGGACCGATTATAGCAGGGCGCCGACGCTCGCGGGCGCCGGTTACGTCGAGTTCCCTTTCGCTTCCGCCGGCCGCATCGCGACCCAGTCGTGCAGCGCCTGCACCGTCGTGGGAAAGGCCAGCTCGTCCCACGGGATCTCGTCCGGGGCGAACCAGCGCAACTCGAGCGCCTCAGCGCCCGGGCGCGGCGTGGCGTCGTCGGCGACCAGCCCGCGATAGATCACGACCACGATGCCCGCGTCGCGCCGGGTGTACACGCCGAGTAGGCCGCGCAGCTCGACGGTCACGCCCGCTTCCTCCAGCGTCTCGCGGACCGCCCCTTCTTCGGTCGACTCGCCCATCTCCAGAAAGCCGCCCGGGATCGTCCAGAAGCCGGCGCGGGGCTCCCACGCGCGCTTCATGAGCAGGATGCGTCCGTCGCGCTCAGGGGCCACCGCAGCGACGACGCGCGGATTCATATAGTGCACGAACCCGCAGCGCTCGCACTGCAACCGCCAGCGCTCCTCGTGTTCGAGATAGCGCTCGACGAGCGCGTGCCCGCAGAGCTGGCAGAACCGCGGCGTCGGAAGCTGTTCGGGGCTCACGGATGGGAAGCGGGCTCCGGGAGATCGACCGGGTGGCCTTCGAGCCACGCCGAGCCGTCGTCCCAGACCTCCTTCTTCCAGATGGGCACGACCTGCTTGATGCGGTCCACGCAGTAGTGCGCGGCCTCGAAGGCGTCGGCGCGGTGGGCCGACGACACCGCGACCAGGAGGCTCGTCTCGCCGATCTCCAGTCGGCCCACGCGATGCGCGATGGCGATGTCGTCGACCGGGAAGCGGCGTCTCGTCTCTTCGGCCACCTCGCGCAGCTTCTTCTCGGCCATCCGCTCGTAGGCGTCGTACTCGAGGTATTGCACGCGCCGGCCCTCGTTGTGGTTGCGGACGACGCCGTAAAACAGGACGACAGCCCCCGATTCGTCGCGCCGCACCGCCTCGACGAGCCGCGCGGGGTCCAGCGGCTCGCGGGTCACCACGAACACGTTGCGCCTCCGCTGACCGGCGGAATCAGGGCGACTTCGTCGCCTTCCGATACGCGTTGATCGCTGGGGACGTACTCCTCGTTCACAGCGCACACCAGTGTCGCCATGAACGGCGCGACCTGGGGATACTGACGCGCGAGCGCCTCCCGCAGGTCCCCGATCGTGGCGCCGTTGTGCAGATCGACCTCGACCGTCCGGGCGCCCACCAGATCGGTCAGCCCGGCGAACAGACGCACGCGGACCTTCATCTCGCCTCCCTGGGATACCGTCTGGATTGTAGCATGCGCCCCCGACGTGGTCGCGCGGACGCCCGTTGGGCTATACTCGCGCCGCCGATGGCGACAGGGACGTTGCTGGCCCGGCTCCGCGACCTCGCGCTCGACGTCGTCTTTCCGCCCCGCTGCGCCGCCTGCGGCCGTCACGGGTCGTTCCTCCACGACGC
>DATLZC010000193.1:0-6854 GCA_035574215.1 Dehalococcoidia bacterium
CTCCCGTAGGCGAAACAACGTAGGGACCAGCGCGGAGCGCCGGTTCCGTTCGAGCCACCGCGAGGCGCCCGCAGCGCCGCGGCGGACGAAACAGTGGGGGTGACTGGCATGCGGACGATTCTTCGAGCATGGGCGTCCTTCCGGCGCCGGGAGGACGGGATCACCGGCCTCGAAACCGCGATCATCCTGATCGCCTTCGTGGTCGTCGCCGCGGTGTTCGCCTTCGTCGTCCTGAGCACCGGGCTCTTCAGCTCCGAGCGGGGCAAGGAGACCATCTACGCCGGTCTGCAGAAGGCCCGCGGCAACCTCGAGTTGAGGGGGAGCATCGTCGCCGAGACCAGCGGAAGCCAGGTCGACACGCTCATCCTCTATCTCGGCCTCGCCGCCGGCGGCGAGCCGGTGAACGTCGATCCGACCTCTCTGGTGAACAAGACGGTCGTCGCCTACATCGACGACAGCACCAACGTCAACGATCTGAATTACACAGTGACCGACGTCGCCGGGGACAACGATAAGCTCCTCGAGCCGGGAGAACTGGTGCAACTGACCATCGACGTCGCTGGCCAGGGGCTCAACATCGGGAACAACGACACCTTTACCCTCGAGGTGCGGCCGCCCTGGGGCGCGTACCTCGTGGTGCAGCGAACGATGCCCGCCGGCAGCTCGCTGGAGACGATCGTCAACCTGCGGTAGCCGGGCGTATTGGCCGGAGATTCGGCAGGGGGCCTGCCCCGCGCGTATTCGGGGGCGGGCCCCCTGCGCCGTCGCCGGTGCGGAGACGAAAAGAGCGCGAGAGCGGCCTCTCGGGAGGAGGCCAGCATCGCAGCGCGCAGGGACGCGCCAGGACATGAAAGGAGGGACTCAGGAGCGAACACAGCGCGGTCCGAACGGATCACGAACGGCACCACACTTACGGCAAGGAGGTAGGAATGCGCACACTCTTCCGGTTCTTGCGCCGGACGAAGGACGAAGAGCGCGGGATCACGGGGCTGGAGACCGCCATCATCCTGATCGCGTTCGTGGTCGTCGCCGCCGTCTTCGCGTTCGTCGTCCTGAGCACCGGGCTCTTCAGCTCCGAGCGGGGCAAGGAGACCATCTACGCCGGCCTCCAGAAGACCCGGGGCAACCTCGAGCTCCGCGGCAGCGTCATCGCCAACACCACCGGCGGCGGCACCCGGGTGCAGACCCTGGTGTTCGACCTCGGCCTGGCGGCGGGCGGCGAGCCGGTCAACCTCGACCCGAGCGCCTCGGTGAACAAGACCATCGTGGCGTTCATCGACGACAGCACCAACATCAATGACATCCCGTACACCGTGGATTGGGTCGTGGGCGACACCGACAACCTGCTGGAGCCGGGCGAGCTCGCCGAGCTCACGGTCAACGTCATCAACGCCGGCGTCACCGCGCTCGGCAACAACGACACGTTCACGCTGGAGGTCCGGCCGCCGCTGGGCGCGTACCTGGTGATTCAGCGGTCGCTCCCGGCCGGCTCGTCGATGGAGACCATCGTCAACCTGCGCTAACGCACAGCATCCGACATCCGACGAACGTTCGCGGGCGGGTCTCTCCGGAGGCCCGCCCGCCGTCGTATCGCGGCCCGGGAAGTTGGGTGCAGGCCCCCTGATCGAGTGTCCGAAACGTGACGAAACCCTTTGCGGACGCATGGATGCCGCGCAGTGGCAGGGAGCGTCCCGTCTCCACATCCCACAAGGGCGGGACCTCCGACAGGAATCCTGCCCTCACCGACCCGACCGGATGCGGGCGGTGACCGGGAAAGGGGGTGTGCGAGGAGGCGAGAACGAACCCTGGTCCCGAGAGGGACACACGACGGCACCTTTTATTCGGTAGGAGGCAACACATGCGCACGTTCTTCCGGTTCTTTCGCCGGACCGCTCACGAGGAGCGCGGCATCACCGGCCTCGAGACGGCCATCATTCTGATCGCGTTCGTGGTCGTCGCCGCGGTGTTCGCGTTCGTCGTCCTGAGCACCGGGCTCTTCAGCTCCGAGCGGGGCAAGGAGACCATCTACGCCGGCCTCCAGAAGACCCGGGGTAACCTCGAGCTCCGCGGAAGCATCATCGCCAACGCCGACGCCGCCAACACCCGGGTGCAGACCCTGGTGTTCGACCTCGGCCTGGCCGCCGGCGGCGAGCCGGTCAACCTCGACCCTGGCGCCACCATCAACAAGACGGTCGTCGCCTACATCGACGACAGCACCAACATCAACGACCTGACCTACACGGTGGACTGGGTCGTCGGCGACACCGACAACCTGCTCGAGCCGGGCGAGCTCGCCGAGGTGACGGTGAACGTCGTCAGCGCGGGCATCACGCTGAGCAACAACGACACGTTCACGCTGGAGGTGCGGCCTCCGCTGGGCGCGTACGTGGTGATTCAGCGGACGCTTCCGGCGGGCTCTTCGCTGGAGGACGTCGTCAACCTCCGGTAAGCGGCGACATCGAAACCCAACGGGGCCGTCCTCCCCGTAGAGGACGGCCCCGTACATCCACCAAAGGCGGGAAGGCCAATGGAACTCAACCACCGGCTCCAGGTCCTCGAAGGCGAGATGAAGATCGTCAAAGGCGAGATCAAGGAGATTCTCGCCGAGATCCGCGCCGCCATCCTCAACCGCGACAATCCGTTCGCCCGAGAGGGCGCCTTCGGGCTCGTCGAGAAGGCGCCGTCGCAGGCGAACGCGACCCCGGCGGAATCGCCGCCGGCGCCGGAGCCCGCTCCGCCCGCGCCAGAGCCGCCATCGGAGCCGCCCCGCGTGGCCAGCGAGCCGCACGCCGCGCCACGCCTTCGGGTCGTGCCGGAGCCGGAGCCCGAACCGCCCGCGGCGCGCGAGCCGGCCTGGAGCCTGCTCACGATCTCGCACCTCGCCATCTGGGTCGAGGAGGCCGTGCACCGCCTGGGCCCGCGCCGGGTCCGGACGATGCTGGAGCTGTGCGAAATCGGCGGCATGGTCGGCCCCGAGACGAAGGCGGCGCTGCTGCGCATCATCGAGCCGGACGCGCCCGAACCTTCGCGCACGCCTACGGTCAACGAATGGCTGCTGGCGCTGCGGGAGCTGGAGGCGCTACTGCACGACGAGCACACCGACCTCGCCCTGGCGCGCACGCACCGGGGCGCGAGGCGAAGGCGCTGAGCGCGCGCCGCAATCGAGGCCGGCCGGGAGGGCCGCCGCCGCGCGGCCCCCGGGCATGAACGGAGTCGAAGCCAGGGGGTGCAGCCATCGAAAAGGCCATCGCAACCATCCTGCTCACGGTCGCCGGGATCGTCGCCATCGTGGCGGTGATCAACGCGATCATGCCCGAGGTGAGCCGGACCAGCAGCACGCTGGTGAGCACCGCCGGCGTCATCGAGGGGCGCATCAGCACCCAGATCGAGATCATCCACGCTGGCGGGCAGGACGGGGGCACGACCGCCGACGTCTGGATCAAAAACGTCGGCGCCTCGACCATCACCGCGCCCGACCGCATGGACGTCTTCTTCGGGCCGCAGGGGAACTTTCAGCGAATCCCCTATGGCGCCGACAGTAGCTGTACCGCACCCTGCTGGTACTACAGCATCGAGAACGACACCGCCTGGCGCCCGACAGCGACCGTCCACATGACGTTGAAGCTGTCGACGGCGCTGGCGACGGGCACGACGTACTACGTCCAGGTGGTGGCGCCTTCGGGCTCCACGGACGCGAAGTACTTCACGGTGTAGGCCATGGAACACGGCATCCCTGCGCTCATCATCGCCTCGGTCATGATCGTCGCCACGCTGCTCATCGCGCGCAGCGGGTACATGGGCGTCGACGCCGTGAACCAGTCGTTCAAAGAGATGGAGAGCCGCGTCGGCGAGCAGGCCCGCACCAACGTCATCATCGAGAACACCGCGTCCGACGCCTCCGGCGCCAACCTCACCGCCGACGTCACCAACACGGGCAGCACCGTGCTCGGCGACTGGGACTACACCGACGTCGTGGTTCAGTACATCGACGACGTCGGCGCCTACCACATCCGCTGGCTGCCGTACACCGGCGGGGCGCTGAGCTCGAACACGTGGACGGTGAACTCCATCACGAACGATGTGTTCGAGCCCGGCCTCCTCAACCCCACGGAGCAGATGCAGATTCAGCTCCGTATCAATCCGGTCATCGGATGCGGCACGACCGGGACGATGATCTTTACGACGGAACAGGGCGTGACCACGACGGCGAACGTCGCGGGTCCGCCCTGCCCATGAGAGGGACACCATGGTCGCTGAGTACGCGGAGGCGCGAGACCGCAAGATCATCTCCACCGGAAACGTCGAGGTCGACAAGAAGATCGGCGGCGGCATCCCCCAGGGCTCGCTGACGCTCATCGAGGGCCAGTCCGACGCCGGCAAGAGCGTCGTTTCGCAGCAGTTCATCTGGGGCGCCCTTCAGGCGGACATGCAGGTAGTCGTCTACACCACCGAGAACACGGTGCGCTCGCTGCTCAAGCAGATGGCGAGCCTGAGCCTCGACGTCACGGACTATTTCCTGCTCGGGCAGCTCAACATCTACCAGGTCCCCGCCAGTTTCGACGAAGCGACGGGCCACTCCGCCTTCGCGCTGCTCGAGGCGCACATCGCGTCCCTCCCCTCGTCGGACGTCATCGTCGTCGATTCCCTCACCCCCTTCGTCTCGCACGCGGGCGAGCAGGAGACGCTGTCCTTCTTCTCGCGGGTAAAAGAGGTGTGCGACGACGACAAGACGCTGATCCTGACGCTGCACTCGCACGCCTTCAGCGAGCCGATGTTCATCCGGATCCGGTCGATCTGCGACGCGCACCTGCGCCTGCGGGTCGAGGAGGTGGGCGAGCAGCTCGTGAAGGTGCTGGAGGCGGCCAAGGTCCGCGGCGCCGAGAAGAGCACCGGCAACATCATCGTGTTCGATGTGGAGCCCGGCATCGGCATGCGCATCGTGCCGGTGTCGAAGGCGAAGGCGTGACGTTCCCATGGGCCAGACGCTTCCCTTCCGGACGGCGGAACCGGACAGCGACGCCCACGCGGGCGGGTCCTGCGTGCTCCGAAGCCTCTTGCCGCCGCCCCTGGCGGAGGAGGCGGACAAGGCGCCCCATCTGATGGAGTACCTCCACAAGATCCCCGTCGCCGACGTCGGCGTCCCCGAATACTTCGAGAAGCTGGACCGCAAGATGGGCGACATGGAGGACCCCAACCTCATCTATCCGGTCGGGCAGGGGGTGTACATCCACATCTTCCCGGACCACTCCGACGTCCGGAACTACTACATCCCCATCGAACCCTCGGCTGAGGGGCTCGACGAGCTCCTCGAAGAGATCGAGGTGCGCCTGCTCGACTACGTCGATGAGCTCGCGACGGCGGAGACGGACGAGGACCGCCTTCGCGTCCTGCATCTCGCGATCGACGAGATCTGCCAGGTCGTGAACGGCAAACGCAACGGGAACGGCGCCAAGAACGGGAACGGCGCAGGCGACGCCGCCAGCAAGTTCCCGCTGTTCTTCTTCAAGAAGAAAGGGAACGGCCGCCGGCGCGGCGAGCGCATCCCCGTGAACCAGCAGGAGTACGAGGCGCTCCGCTACCGCATCGAGCGGGACAAGATCGGGGTCGGCGTGCTCCAGCCGCTCATCCTCGACCCCAACATCGAAGACATCAGTTGCAGCGGCCTCGGCACGGTGTACGTCGAGCACAAGGTCTTCAAGGGGCTCAAGAGCACCATCACCTTCGAGAACGAGGCCGAGCTCGACGACTTCGTGCTGCGGCTGTCAGAGCGCATCAAGAAGCCGGTCACGTACAAGAACCCCATCGTCGACGCGACGCTGCCCGACGGCTCCCGTATCAACATCGTGTACGGCGGCGACGTCTCCAAGCGCGGGTCCAACTTCACCATCCGAAAGTTCGCGACGACGCCGATGAGCATCGTCGAGATCGCGATGACCGGCTCGCTGAGCTGGGAAATGGCGGCGTACCTGTCGCTGATCATCGAAGAGGGCATGAACATGTTCGTCTCCGGAGAGACCGCCTCCGGAAAGACGACCCTCATGAACGCGGTCACGACGTTCATCCGCCCGGACGCGAAGATCGTGTCCATCGAGGACACGCCCGAGCTCCAGGTGCCGCATCAGAACTGGGTGCGCGAGGTCGTGCGCGGGGCCATGAGCGAGGCGGATTCGAGCGTGTCGATGTTCAGCCTGCTCAAGGCGGCGCTGCGCCAGCGGCCCGACGAAATCATCGTGGGCGAGATCCGTGGCGAGGAAGGCGCCATCGCCTTTCAGGCGATGCAGACGGGCCACGCCTGTATGGCCACGTTCCACGCCTCCACCGTCGAAAAGCTCATCCAGCGTCTCACGGGGCACCCCATCAACGTGCCCAAGACCTACGTCGACAACCTGAACGTCGTCGTCATCGCTAGCGCCGTCCGCCTGCCCAACGGGAAGCGCGGCCGGCGCATCCTGAGCATCAACGAGATCGTGGGCTACGACCCGGTGGCGAACTCGTTCTCGTTCGTCGAGGTGTTCCGCTGGAACCCCCTGACGGACGAGCACGAGTTCACCGGATACATGAACAGCTATCTGCTGGAGCACCGCGTGGCGCCAACTCGCGGCATCCCGAAACGAGAGGTGCGCCGGGTCTACGAGCTGGTGGAGCGCCGCGCCGCGCTCCTCAAGAAGCTCGCCGACCAGGGCGTGACGGATTTCTATGATCTTTTCAAGGTCCTTACCAAGGCTCAGCGTCAGGGGCTCTTCTAAGGCTCGGCCGCGGGTTCGCGCCCGGTCCGTCGACGAGCTCATCAACAACGGCTCGCTGTTCCTCAACCGGCAGCCGCTGGAGTTCGACCTGCTCTCGCAGATCGTGCA
>DATLZC010000194.1:0-2833 GCA_035574215.1 Dehalococcoidia bacterium
GTCGTGGGAGGCCGGCGGACAGCGGCCGCGGCCGCCCTTCGAGGAGCAGTACTTCGAGGGCAAGTACGGCGTGCCGTTCAAGCGCGACCCCGCCGTCGTCGAGAAGCTCAAGGCCGCGAAGATGATTCAGCGCCCGGCGACGCCGAACAACCCGGAGCGCATGGCGGAGATCAAGCGGCTGGCGGAGCGCCTCGGCCTGCCGATGTGAACGGACGAAGTCGATGGAGTGAAGGTGGTCGAACTCAAGCCGTTACTGGAGTATTCGACAGTTCGCACGTGGTTGGAGGGACTGAAAGAGCACTGGGGCGGGGACCCGGCGACCGATGACCCCGAACGCCTGCCCATCCTGGAAGCGTTCTGCCGCTTCGCCGACGTGGACCCCGACACCATCATCCGGGAGTGCACGCGGATCGACAAGGCGGGCGACCGGCGCATCAGTGTGAAGGGACGCCGGAAGTGGGCCGAGCTCATCGACCGCTTTCAGGAGCAGGTCGAGGGCTCGCGCGTCCGCCAGGCGAAGTGGGGCAACACCGTCCGCAGCTTCCTGATCCACAACGGGATCCTGCTGGCCGCGGGGGCCCAGATGGCGCGCAAGGACTGACGCCGGGGCGGGGGCGTCCGCGTATCGCCCTTGGCGGAGGTCGCCGCCGCGTGTTACTGAATCGCGTCGAGCACCTTCGCCGCCACGTACAAACGTGGCCGAGTGTCCGGTATCGACGTGAGGACACCTACGTGTTCCAGCCGCTCGAGGATGAGGCGGGCGCCCGGATATGTCACGCCGAGCGCTGCAGCGGCCATGGGAGCCGTCACGTAGGGGTTCGCGAACAGGCGCTCCGTGAGCCGCACGGCGTTGGCCGACAAGCGTCGAGCCTGCGTAAGCTCTCGAAACTCGTCTTGGAGGGCCCGCAGCCGTCTGCAACGCTCCAGGGCGTCTTCGGCCTGCTCCACCACGCCTTCCAGGAAAAACCGGAGCCAGGCCGCCCAGTCGCCGGTCTCGCTCAAGGCGAGCAGGTGATCGTAGTAGGCATCGCGCCGACGTTCGAAGTACGCGCTGAGGTACAACAGCGGCGTCCGCAAGACGTCCTTGGCACAGAGGAACAGCGTGATCAGCAGGCGGCCGATCCTGCCGTTGCCGTCGAGGTACGGGTGGATCGCCTCGAATTGGTAGTGCATGAGGGCACACTGGACGAGGGGCGGCAGTTCCAGGTCCTCGTTCACGAAGCGCTCCCAGTCGTCGAGAAGGTCCCGGACGAGCCCGGGTGGCGGCGGGATGAAGCGAGCCTCGCCAATGCTGGTTCCCTCCGAGCCGATCCATACCTGACGGGTTCGCAGCTGACCGGGGGTCCGGTCCCTGCCGCGCACATCGTGGAGAAGAATGGCGTGCAACTCGTTCACGAGGCGGACGCTCAGTGGCAGCTCACGCAGTCTGTGCAACCCGTGCTCTAGGGCGCGCACGTAATTCACGACCTCGCGCGCGTCGCCGAACCGGGTTCGCGGCTCGCCTGTGGCTTCGAACATGAAGACGTCCGAGATGGAAGCTTGCGTTCCTTCGATGCGCGATGACAGGACCGCCTCCCGATGGACGAACGGCCGGATGAGCAGGTGCGGGTTGGGCAGCGTCTCGCCGACGCCGGCGAGCGTGGCCACGGCGCGGGACGCCCGGTCGAGCAGATACACCAGCGGCGTGTCGAGGGAAAGCGCGCGGGGTAGAGGAGCAGGCACGTACGCCTGGTGGCCATCGGGCAAGGTGACCAGATGTCCGATCGGGCTCTTCGCGAGACGCGAGGTCGCCTGTCCCGAAGTCAAACGAAACTCCGCTTTCGATTCCCCGCGAGAAATGAAAGTAATCGCGCTGATACTATCATTTCGTGGGCGGATCCGAAAGCGCGCTTTCGGTGCGCGTGGGCGTCGGCGCGGCTCGCGTTCCGCTTACGGCGGCGCGATGTAGTCCTCCCGCGAGACGGCCGTAGCCGGCACGGGCCCGCCGAACCGCATCCACGCCTTCAACGCCTCGCGCAGCTCGAGCAGCCGCGGGTCGCCGGGGGCCAGGTCAGGCAGGAGGCATCGCGTGATGTGCCATTCCATGAGCAGCAGGCCCGCCTGATCCAGACTGCTCCGCGCCGCCATGAGCTGCGTCAGCACGTCCTCGCATTCGCGGTCCTCCTCCAGCATGCGCTGAATCCCGCGAATCTGCCCCTCGATACGCCGCAGCCGCGTGAGCACTCCCTCGATGAGCTCGTCGCCAGGATCGTCCACTCGTCCCACCTCCCGGGGCGGGTTGTCCCTTGACATACCCCGTGGGGGTATGCTAGCGTGAGCGCGCCGACCGGATCAACCCCTGAGCTGCAAGCGAGGAGTGTGCGCTGTATGGCTACGCCGCAGGAAGTCACCGACCAGACCTTCGATCGGGACGTGTTGCAGGCGTCCGAGCCTGTGCTGGTCGATTTCTGGGCGCCGTGGTGCGGCCCCTGCCGCATGGTGGCGCCTATTGTCGAGGAGCTGGCGGACGAATACGCCGGCCGCGTCAAGTTCGTCAAGTTGAACACCGACGAGAACCCGACCACCGCCGCCCGCTACGGCATCCGCAGCATCCCGACGCTGCTCGTGTTCAAGAACGGACAGCCTGTTGGGCAGATCATCGGGTTCCGGCCCAAGAGCGACCTGAAGAAGCGGCTCGACGCCGTCCTGTGACGACGGGCGCCGCGCTCCGTCACATGGAGGCGGGGCGCGTCTCGTCGTTTGTCCGAGGAGGTCTGTGATGACCGAGACGACGCCCCGGGAGTACGACATCGTCATCGTCGGGGCCGGCCCCGCCGGGCTGTCGGCCGGCCTC
>DATLZC010000195.1:0-3675 GCA_035574215.1 Dehalococcoidia bacterium
TGTACGCCATGTCTCGTCGCTCCCTGTGGCACCGAAAGGTGAGTATCTCTATCGAGAATTCTAACGTTTCCCGGCCCCTGCGCAAACCGCGAGCGCGTGTTGACGACGCCGGGACACGGGGATAGATTTTGCTCCACCGCCATCGAACAGTCGACCCGCGAGGTGCGCCCATGCCCTACCCCACCATCACCAAGCCGCCCATCGAGGAGTTCCGCGTCCGGCCCAATCTCGCCGATTACGACGCGATGCGCCGATCCTTCGTCTACGAGTCGGTGATGGATGAGCTGGACGGCCTGCCCGGCGGGGGGCTCAACATCGCCTACGAAGCCGTCGACCGGCACCTCGCCCACGGCCGCGGCGACCGCACTATGATGATCTGGGAGAGCAAGGACGGCCGCGTCGAGACGTACACCTTCGCCGACATGGCGAAGCTCTCCAACCGGTTCGCCAACGTTCTCCGATCGCTCGGCGTCGCCAAGGGGGAGCGGGTCTTCGTGTTCATGGACCGCGTGCCCGAGCTGTACGCGGCGGTGTTCGGCACGCTGAAGGCCGGATGCGTCATCGCGCCGTTGTTCTCCGCCTTCGGTCCCGACGCTGTGCGCGACCGCATGGCCGACGCGGGCGCCTCCGTCCTCGTGACGACGCCCGAGCAGCGGCACAAGGTCAACCAGTGCAAGGGCGACGTCCCGTCCCTGAGGCACATCATCATGGTCAGCCACGGCCACCACGCGCCGGTCGAAGATGGCGAGCTCGCGTGGGACACCCTTATGGAGCGCGCTTCCGACGCGTTCGAGATCGAGCGGACCGACCCCGAGGACCCGGCCGTCATGCACTACACCTCGGGGACTACCGGCAAGTCCAAAGGGGCCGTGCACGTCCACAAGGCCGTCCTCGGCCACTACGCGACCGGAAAGTACGTGCTCGATCTGCACGAAGGCGACATCTACTGGTGCACGGCGGACCCCGGATGGGTGACGGGCACGTCCTACGGCATGTTCGCGCCGTGGACGAACGGCGTGACGTCGCTGGTGTACGAAGGCGGATTCGGCGCCAGCCGCTGGTACCAGCTCATCGAGAAGCACCGGGTGACGGTGTGGTACACGGCGCCCACGGCTATCCGCATGCTGATGAAGGCGGGCGACCACGTCGCGAACCGCCACGACCTCTCGAGTCTCCGGTACGTGATGTCCGTGGGCGAACCTCTGAATCCGGAGGCCGTCATCTGGGGCGAGCGGGTCCTCGGCCTTCCGATTCATGACAACTGGTGGCAGACGGAGACCGGCTCCATCATGATCGCCAACTATCCGGCCATGGACATTCGTCCCGGGAGCATGGGCCGGCCGTTTCCGGGCATCGAAGCCGCCGTCGTCGACGAGCAGGGAAGGCCCGTGCCGCCCGGGCAGGAAGGCGATCTCGTCCTGCGGCCGGGATGGCCGTCCATGTTCCGCACGTACTGGAGGAATGAAGAGCTGTACAACAGCCGGTTCCGGAACGGCTGGTACATCACGGGCGACCGGGCACGCATGGACGAGGACGGCTACTTCTGGTTCGTGGGCCGGGCCGACGACGTCATCAACACCGCCGGGCATCTTGTGGGGCCGTTCGAGGTCGAGAGCGCCCTCATCGAGCATCCCGCTGTCGCGGAGGCGGGCGTCATCGGGAAGCCGGACCCGGTGGCGATGGAGGTGGTGAAGGCGTTCGTCACGCTAAAGGATGGCTTCGAGCCCACGGACGAGCTCAGGCGGGAGCTCCTGCGCTTCGCGCGCGAGAAGCTCGGTTCGGGCGTCGCGCCCCGCGAGATTGACTTCGTGGCGTCCCTCCCGAAGACGCGATCGGGCAAGATCATGCGGCGCCTGCTCAAGGCGCGCGAGCTCGGTCTCCCTGAGGGCGACACCAGCACGCTGGAAGAGGACTGAGGCGCCGGCCGCTATCCGCCGTAGTAGACCCCGCACTCGGCGAGGGTGAGTGGCGGGGACTCGCGGCGCACGCCCGCCTCGATCACCTCGGCGACGACGACCGCGTGGTCGCCTCGCTCCACCAGGTCGGTCAGCCTGCACTCGAACCAGGCCGGCGCGTCGAGGAGAAGCGGCGCGCCGGTGACGTTCGTCTCGAACGGATAGCCGCTGATCCGGTCTCCCTCGACCTGCGTCGGCTTGAAGAAGGCGAACGCGATGTCCTTCTGGCCGGAGCCGAGCACGTTCACGGCGAACTGCTTCGAGCCTTTCACGTGGGCGAGGGTCGCGCTGTCGTTCTTCAGCCCCACGGCGATGAGGGGTGGCTGGAACGACACCTGGGTCATCCAGTTGACGGCGGCGGCGCTGATGTCGTCCCCGTGCCGGGCGGTGAGCACGTACAACCCGTAGGGGATCATGCGAAGCGCGGTCTTCTTCGCGGCTTCGTCCATGGCGTGAGGCCTCCCGAAGCGAGTCTGAAGCTAGCCTACGCGGGCGAACGGGCAGGCGCAAGCGCGCGAAATCAGGGTATTCCCTGATGGAGCGCTCTCGAACGGCCGCCCTACGCTAAGCGCCGTGGAAGGCTGGCAGGTACTTCACCGCTGGTACATACCCTTCATCGTCTTCGCCGTGGGCGCGGCGGTGTCGGTTCCGTGGGCGCTCTATTTCGAGGCGCATCTCCAGCCCGTGCCCGCGGAGGAGCTCGGCCTCGCGTACGGTCACGCCTGGATGCCGCGCGACTCCGTCCTTGCGGCGATGACGCCGTACCTCTTTACGCTGGCGCCCTTCATCTGGCTCTTCGACGGCGAGGGCCGGACCCGGTGGGCGGCCTTCTGGGCGACGCTGGTCGGCGTCGTCCGCATCGCGGTGCCCGTGAGCCTCATTGTGATGACGGACGTGCCGGTGCTCGACTCCGGCCAGCGCTACGTCGACTGGGCGACGCTGCGGATCATGGTGTGGTTCGCCGAGGCGGAGGTCATCGCCCTGGGGTTCCTGCTGTGGGCGAGCTTCGCGACGCTGGCGCGCGCGTCGAAAAAGGCCCGGCCCGCCTCCGCCGTCCCCGCGTACGAAGGCGCCTGAACCTCGGCGTCATCTCCAGCCGCCCTCCCGCCCACCCGCTCGAACCCATCGCAGGATGCTATCATCGGGCCGCATCCAAAGGAGGCCCAACGTGGAGTTCGAGACCATCCTCTACGAGAAGGACGGCGGTGTCTGCCGCATCACGCTGAACCGGCCGGAGAAGCTCAACGCCCTCTCGTTCAGGCTCCAGAAGGAGCTGAGCGACGCGCTCTGGGAAGCGGATAACGACACCGGGGTCCACGTCGTCATCCTGCGGGGCGCGGGCCGCGCCTTCTGCAGCGGCTACGACCTCACGCCCATGTCCTCCCCCGGCGCGCGGCCCGACCGCGACGAGACCTACACCAACGTCTACCGGGGCGCCGCCACGCTGGAGGACGACATCTGGCAGCTCGAGCGGCAGCAGCGGCTGCGCATGGCGCTGTGGGACATGCACAAGCCGGTCATCGCCCAGGTGCACGGGTACTGCCTCGCGGGCGGCACCGATCTCGCGCTCCTGTGTGATATCGTCGTCGCGGCGGAGGACGCGGTCATCGGGTTCCCGCCGGTGCGGGCCATGGGGTCGCCCGTCGCCCACATGTGGACCTACCTGGTGGGCCCCCAGTGGGCCAAGTACTTCCTGCTCACCGGCGACTCCGTGACGGGC
>DATLZC010000196.1:0-12721 GCA_035574215.1 Dehalococcoidia bacterium
GAACCAGATGGCGCCCTCCTTCTCGACGAGAAACCCGCGCTCGCGCAGGATGCGCATCGTCGTCTCGTGCAGGTTCTCGCCGTCGCCGTACAGCGACCGCTCCCGGAACCAGACGTCGTACACGATGCCCATCGCCTCGAGGTCGCGGCGCGCCCACTCGACCACCTCGTCCACCGCCCGCAGCACCATCTCGTCCGGCGGATTTTCGGGGTCCATGTCGACGAAGCGGTCGCCGAACTCGTTCCGGATGAGCTTCGCGAGCTCCACCATGTACTCGTCCGGGTACCCGTCGGGCGGGATCGCGACGTCCTTGCCAAACAACTGGAGGTACCGGGCGGCCAGCGTCCTCCCGAAGACGTCGGTCTGGGTGCCGGCGTCGTTCACCAGATACTCGCGCTCGACCGCGTATCCCGCAGCCTCGAGGACGTTCGAGAGCGCGCCTCCCAGGGCGGCGCCGCGGCCGTTGCCGGCGGTCAGCGGCCCGGTCGGATTCGCCGAGACGAACTCGACCTGCGTCTTCCTCCCGCCACCGAGATCGAGAGAGGCGAACCGCGGCCCTGCGGTGCGAATGACGTCCACCTGCCGTTTGAGCCAGTCGTCGGACAACCGGAAATTGATGAAGCCGGGCGCGGCGACGCTGACCTCGGCGATGGCCTCCGACGGCGGGATGCGCGCCGCCACCGCGCGCGCGATCTCGAGCGGCGCCGCCCGCGCCGCCCGCGCCAGCCGGAGGGCGACGTTGGTGGCGTAGTCGCCGTGTTCGGGGTTCTGCGGCCGTTCGACGACGATGTCGGGCGGCGCGACGTGCGCGATGGCGCCCTCGTCCATCGCGCGCTGCACGCCTTCCGCCACCAGCCGCTCGATGTCCCGCTTGATCACGACCGGCATTCTACCCACTGCGTTCCCCGCGGGCGAGACGGGCGGTCGGGGCGGCCGAGCTCCCTCGAATGGCCGAAGCGAAGCGTCCGCTCACACCAGGGGACGCGCGGTCCGCGGGGCGCAATGGCAAAGCTTCATCTACTTGTAACAATCCCAGGCCCGTCGGCGGCCTTCGCGCTCTGGGGCCCCGGGTCCTCCAACGCTAGAATGGGTCGAATTCCCCGACCCCAGCGCCAAAAGGAGTCTTCCATGACCGACGAACAGAAAGCGTATGTCCTCCAGCAGTGCCGCGATCTGGACGTGAAGTTCATCCGGCTCTGGTTTACGGACATCCTGGGCACGCTCAAGAGCTTCGCCATCACCGTCGAGGAGCTGGAAGGCGCCCTCGAAGAGGGCATGGGCTTCGACGGCAGCTCCATCGAGGGCTTCGCCCGCATCGACGAATCGGACATGATCGCGATGCCGGACCCCTCGACGTTCCAGATTCTGCCCTGGCGGCCCCGCGAGCGCGGCGTCGCCCGCATGTTCTGCGACATCCTCTTGCCTGACGGCCGGCCCTTCGAGGGCGACCCCCGCTACGTCCTGAAGCGCAACCTGAAGAAGGCCGCCGACCTCGGGTACACCTTCTACGTCGGCCCCGAGCTCGAGTTCTTCTACTTCAAGAGCAGCGAGAAGCCCGAGACCCTGGACCAGGGCGGATACTTCGACCTCACGCCGCTGGATGTGGCGAGCGACCTGCGACGCCAGACCGTCCTGACCCTCGAGGCGATGGGGATCGGAGTCGAGTACTCACATCACGAGGTCGCCCCCAGCCAGCACGAGATCGACCTGCGCTACACCGACGCGCTCACGATGGCGGACGCCGCGATGACGTACCGTCTCGTGGTGAAGGAGGTGGCCATGGCGCACGGCGTGTACGCCACCTTCATGCCTAAGCCCATCGCCACGGAGAACGGGTCGGGAATGCACACCCACCAGTCGCTGTTCAAGGGCGACCGGAACGCCTTCTTCGACCCGAACGATGAGTACCACCTCTCGCCCATCGCGAAGTCGTACATCGCGGGGCTGCTCAAGCACGCGCGCGCCATCACGCTCATCACCAACCAGTGGGTGAACAGCTACAAGCGCATCATCCCTGGCTACGAAGCCCCGGTGTACATCACCTGGGCCCGGAGGAACCGGTCCGACCTCATCCGCGTGCCCGAGTACAAGCCCGGAAAGGAGGTCGCGACGCGCATCGAGTACCGCGCGCCCGACCCGGCCTGCAATCCGTACCTCGCGTTCGCCGTGATGCTCGCCGCCGGTCTCGACGGCATCGAGAAGGAACTGCCGCTTCCTCCGCCTACCGAAGAGAACGTGTTCGAGATGAGCGAGGAGGAGCGGAAGCGCCGGGGCATCGAAACGCTGCCCGGCAGCCTCTACGAGGCCATCGAAGAGGCGCAGAACAGCAAGCTCGTGCGCGAGGCCCTCGGCGACCACGTCTTCGAGAGCCTCATCACCAACAAGCGCATCGAGTGGGACCTCTACCGGAAGCACGTCACCGACTTCGAGCTTCAGCGGTACCTCCCCGTGCTGTGATCGGACGTCCGAACGCGCGAGACGACGGGCCGGCCTCCCCGGGCCGGCCCGTTTTGTTCATCACCGCTCGACCGGGCGACGCGCGGGCGGCTACCATTCGGACGTGCTCGTCGACTCCCACGTCCACCTGCAGCCCCACGGCGAGGCGCCGGTCATGGACCGCGCCCGTCTCGAGTCCTACGTCGAAGCCGCCCGAAGGAACGGTGTCGACCGCATCGCCATCACCGAGCACCTCTTCCGCTTCCGCGAGGCCTACGAGCTGTTGTACGGCTGGTGGGACGACGACCCCGATCCGCGCCTGGCCGCAGCGGCCCGCGCGTACTGGGACGACCACGTGAACGCGCGGATCGCCGACTATGTGCGGCTCATCGAAGACGCCAAGCGGGACGGCCTTCCCGTCCTGCTCGGTCTCGAGCTCGACTGGATCCCCGGCCGCGAAGACGCCCTCCGGCGCTTCCTCGCGCCCTACGATTGGGACATCGTGGTCGGCGCCGTGCACTGGATCGGCGCCTGGGGCATCGACCTCACGCCCGACGACGGGGTCTGGGCGGTCCGCGACGTCGACGAGACGCACGGGGCCTACGTCGCCCTGCTAACGGACCTTGCCCGCAGTGGCTTATGTCATGTGCTCGCCCACCCGGACCTGCCCAAAATCTTCGGGCACCGCCCCCGTTCGTGGGAGACGCTGCGTCGGGGCATCGTCGACGCCGCGGTCGAAGGCCGCGTCGCGCTGGAGGTGAACGCCAACGGCATTCGCAAGCCCGTCGGCGAACCCTATCCGGCTCTCCCCATTCTGGAAGAAGCCGCACACCGCGGCGTGCCCATCACCCTCGCGTCCGACGCCCACCGTCCGGAAGACGTCGGGCACCACTTCGCCGACATCGTCGCCCACGCCCGCCTCGCCGGATACAGCGGCTTCGTTGAATTCGTCGGCGGCGAGCCGCGACGATGGGACCTCCCGACCTAGAGGCGCCCATGCACCATGGGCGCCGGGGCGATGCGGGACCCGGCCGCATGGGCGACGGGGCTCGCCATCCCACATCCCACATGGCGACGCGGAGCGCTCGCAGCCGCACAGTGGATATACTGAGGCGCGCCTGCCCCCGTAGCTCAGGCGGACAGAGCAGCGGTTTCCTAAACCGCGTGTCGCAGGTTCGAGTCCTGCCGGGGGTACCAGTTTTCGAACGTGAATCGCCTTGTCGGCGCTCGACGCCCTGGCCGTTCTCCCCGCGCGGTCTCCCGATTCGGCGTCATGACGAGAGGCGACACGTCGGAAGGCTGATCCCCCGCGCATCCCCAGTCCCGGACGATGTGACGTTCAGCCCTTGAAGGACGCTTCGCGCGCGGCCTACCGTCGCTCCACCTTGGAGCAGGAGGAGCGCTATGGCTCGTACCCGCGCGGCGACCCGCCCTCCCGCATCCCGAGCCGCCCAGACCCTCGACCGCTATCGCGCCCATCTCCGCTGGGATTCGGTGGTCTGGAGCAGTCACTGCGTCGACTGCTATCCGGGCAACTGCCCCTTCCGCGCGTATACCCGCGACGGCGTCCTCTGGAGGGAGGAGCAGGCGGGGACATACGGCGTGGTCGAGCCCGGGGTCCCCGACATGAACCCCATGGGATGCCAGAAGGGCGCGGGCTGGGCGCTGACCCACCGCGCGCCGGAGCGCCTGCTCTACCCCATGCGTCGCGCCGGACCCCGTGGCTCAGGGAAGTGGCGGCGAATCTCGTGGGACGAAGCCCTCGACCTGGTGGCCGACGCCATCATCGACGCCATCGAGACGGACGGTCCCGAATCGATTGTCTATGAAACGTCGCCCGCGCAGGGCGGCATGGTCGGCGTCGTCGCTATCGCCCGCTTCGTGGGCCTGCTGGGCGGCGTCGCCATCGACCTCGAAGGCGTCATCAACGACTTCAACGTGGGCATGTACATGACCTACGGGAAGTTCAACGTCAGCTCGGTCGACGACTGGTTCCACGCCGACCGCATCCTCATCTGGCACATGAACCCCGTCTACACCCGCATCCCCTTCTACCACTACGTGGCGGAGGCGCGATACCGGGGCGCGAAGGTCTACACCATTGCCCCCGACGTCAGCCCCTCGGCGGTGCACGCCGACGTGTACGTCCCCGTGCGCCCGGGCGCCGACGCCGCCCTCGCTCTCGCCATGTGCCGGGTGGCGCTCGACGACCGGCTCGTCGACGAGGGCTTCGTCCGCGAGCAGACCGACCTCCCGCTGCTGGTTCGAGACGACAACGGCCGGTTCCTGCGCGAGGCGGATCTTCGGGAAGGCGGCCGCGACGACCAGTTCTTCGCCCTCGACTCCACGACGGGCGGCGTCGTTCAGGCTCCGCGGGGGACGTTGGACTGGGGAGCGACGGTTCCGTCGCTCGAGGGCGAAGCGACCGTGACGCTGCGTGACGGCTCGACGGTGACCGTACGGCCGGTGTTCGTCCGGCTGCGCCGCCATCTCGACCACTACTCCCCCGAGGCGGCGTCCGCGCTCTGCGGCACGCACCCGGACCTCATCCGCGAGATCGCCCGCGACTGCGCGCGCCGAAAGACGGCGGTGCTGCTCGGCTTCAATTCGTGCAAGTACTACCACTGCGATCTGATGGAGCGGGCGATGCTCCTGTTCCTCGCGCTCACCGGCAACTGGGGGAAGAAGGGGACGGGAGCGCGAAGCTGGAGCGCCGGCCCGTTCGACGGGCCGTTCCTCACCGGCATGAAGTCGGCGCCCGGCCAGGCCGCGACCCGCGAGACGCTCCGCCAGCGCCGTCTCGCCCTCGACCTCGTCAAGCGCAACGACCCGACGCTCACCGACGAGCTCGCCACGTTCGAGCTACTCAGCATGGCGCCGATGCACCGGAAGGTCGTCCCGGCATTCCAGCTCTTGCGCCGCCACGCCGGCTACGGGCGCGTCTGGAATCAGCGGTCGTGGGGCGACCCGTCGCTTCCGCGGTCGTTCGACGCCTACTGGCGCCTGGCGGAGGCCGAGGGCTGGTGGAAGGGCATCGGCGACGCGGCGACGCCGCCTCGCGTCTTTATCGAGGTCGGCGGCAACGTGCTCCGGCGGACGCGGGGCGGACAGACCATGCTCCTGCGCCGGCTGTGGCGCCAGCTCTCCCTCGCTGTCACGGTCGACTGGCACATGACCACGACCGCGCTGCAGTCCGACATCCTGTTGCCGGCGGCGAATCACGGCGAGAAGCTCAACGTCCACTATGCGACGCCCCACGTCATGCAGGTCCTCATCGCCGACCGCGCGGCCGAACCGGCCGGCGAGGCCAAGCCCGAGTGGGAGATCTTCCAACTGCTGGCGGAACGCATCTCCCGCCGCGCCGCCGAACGAGGGCTCACCTCCTTCACCGACCGGGACGGAACCGTCCGCCAGTACGCCAATCTGCGGGAGCAGTTCACGCAGGGGGACGCCTACGCGAGCGTCGAGCGCCTGGTGGAGGAGTGGGTGCGCGACAGCGCCGTCGCGGGCAACATCCCGCGCAGGACCACCCTCGCGACGCTGCGCCGTACAGGCTTCGTCCGCGTGCAGGACTGGGGCATGTCCCCGCTCGCCATCGGCCAGGCGTCGGACATCCGGCCGGACGAGACGCACGTGCCGAATCGCGACCATGTCGAGAAGAAACTCCCGTACCCTACGCTCACGCGGCGCGCGCAGTTCTACATCGACCACCCGTGGTTCCTGGAAGCGGGAGAGGCGCTCCCTGCGCACAAGGAGACGCCGGCCATGGGCGGGGAGTACCCGCTCCAGATGACCAGCGGGCACATGCGGTGGAGCATTCACTCGTCGAACGTGACGAACCGCCTCATGCTCAATACCCATCGGGGCGCGCCCTTCATCTTCGTGAGCGTGGAGGATGCCGCGCATCGCGGCGTGCGCGACGGCGACCCCGTGCGCGTGTTCAACGATATGGGCGCGTTCGTCGTTCAGGCCAAGGTGTCTCCCGCGGTCCGACCGGGACAGGTGGTGATGTACAACGGGTGGGACCCGGCGCAGTTCCCGGGCTGGCGCGGGCCTATGGACGTGGAGCCGGGCATGGTGAAGCCGCTCCACCTCGCCGGCGGCTACGGCCACCTCCGCTACCGGCCCGGCATGTGGCAGCCGGTGCCCGTCGACCGCGCGACCCGCGTCGACTTCGAGCGCGCCGGGTGAGCGGGTCTTGCGACGGCCGCGCCCCTGTGCGAGCATGGGCGCCACCGTAGTGGCCGGGACCGAAGGGAGGATGCAGTGAACGCGAATCGTGCGCGGACGGAGCGAGGACACGCGCCTCCGGCGCTCGCGGCGCCGGCAGGCGGAGCGGGCACCGTCCTGCTCGCCATCGGCGCGGCGAACGACACGGGCGCGCTGACCGTCGCGGGAGGCGTCGTCCTCGCCGTCGGGCTGATCCTCACGACGCTGCTCAACCACGCAACCATCGAGTGGGGCATCATGGGGCGTCTGGACCGCCTCGAAGGGCGCGGCGGCGAGCCTCCGAGTCAAGGCCCGTAAGGATTCGACAGAGCATGTGGTGGCAGGACCTACTGTGGGGCTTCTGGAACGGCCTCACCGCGTGGATCGTGCTCATCGTCCACGCGTTCGGCGGCTGGGAGCGCTTCCCCTTCTACAACGCAGCGCGCGGGGGCGTCTGGTACGACTTCGGCTTTCTGGTCGGCGCCGGGTCGCCGCTTCTGGGCGCGCTCGGGCCCAAGGGCCAGCCGCGCCGTCGGCAGTGAGCCGGCGTGCCCTTGCGTCTCCGCGGGCGGTCCGCCATGCTGCCGCCGATGCGCATCCTGCCCGTCGCAGTGCTCGGAGCGCTCGGCGCGCTGGCGGTCGCCGGCTGTCGCGAGGGCGTTCCTTCGTACGACGTCACGGTCGCGTTCAACGACCGGTACACCGAGGCCGCGCTGCAGGAGACCGACGCCATCCTCCGCTCCTACGACGACGACATCGATGTCCTCGTGCAGGAGAGCTTCCCGCCGGTCGCCCGCACGGTGATCCAGTCGTCCATGGAGAACCTGTGCGAGGATCTGCGCTCGCAGCTCGAGCGGAAACCGTATATCGAACAGGTCGACTGCGAAGAGCGCCTGTGAGGCGATCAGGCGACGCGGCTGGCGTCCTCCGACACCGGCCCGCGAAGCCACGCCACCCCACCCCGCTCGACCAGCGCCAGGCAGACGTCTACCACATCCGGGTCGAACTGGGTTCCACGGCCGACCCGCAGCTCCTGGAGGGCCATCTCCAGCGGAAGCGCGTCCCGGTACGCGCGAGCCGAAAGCATCGCCACGAGCGCGTCCGCGACGGCGAGGATGCGCGCTCCCGTCGGGATGCTGAGCGACCGGAGTCGCCGCGGGTATCCGCCCCCGTCGTATCGCTCATGATGGGCTTGCACGATGTGGAGGACGCGGTCGCTGAGCCCGTGACCGGCGAGGAACCAGAATCCGTCCTCCGGATGCGCCATGATGGCGCGACGCTCGTCGTGGGCGAGCGTCCCCGGGGAGCGGAGGACATCTTCGGGTACGCGTAAGAGCCCCACATCGCGCAGGAGCGCGGCGCGGTAGAGCTCGTCTTCCGAGAGGACGTGCTCATCGAGCGGAAGCTCGCGCAACAACGCCACCGCGAGCTCGGCCACGCGACGCGAGCGGTCGGGATCGCCGTAACACCGTTCGTCGATGGCGGCGGCGAGGCGTTCCAGCGCCCGGAGGTCCTGCGCGGCGCGCGCCTCCGCGCGCTCGATCTGCCGGCGCATGGCCCGGAGGGCGCGTTCGGTCCGGCGCGATTCCTTCGTGGCCTGCAGAAGGCGCGCCTGCGCCCATGCCGCGGGCGCCGCGAAGAGCGCGAGCCCTATCGGGCCGAGCGCTTCGTTGACCGCGGCGACGCCGGCCGCCATGACGCCGAGCAGCGCCCACGAGCAGAGCGCCAGCGCCCGCGCCTCCGGCGACGCCGGCTTCCCGTCGTCGCCCGAGCCGGCGAGCGCGCTTCCCGCAGCCTCGAAGCACGCGGCGGCCACGGCTGCGCCTGCCACGGCCGTGAGGAGCGTCCAGGGCCAGTCACCCGCGCCGGGAACAGCGCGCGCCGCCGAGAAGACGGCGCCGAAGGTCAGCGCCGCGACGGCGTGGGGCAGGGCCTCGCCTGGCCGCCGCCGGGGCGCGACGGGATCGACTGCGCTCAGCGCCACGAAGGGCGCGACGACGGCCGCGCCGTGTGCGCCGCCGAGCGCGCCTGCGGCCATCGACGCCCCTAGTGCCGCCGAAGGCCCCGCCCGCGAACCGCGAGCCGACAACGCGCGTTCGAGCGCGATCCCCAAAGGCGCCAACGCTGCGACAACCCAGCGCTCGTCCGACCACTGCGCGCCGGGACCGAGCAGCGCGGCCACGGACATTCCCGACGCGCCGCACAGAACGGGCCACCAGTGTCTCAGCGCGCTTCGCGCACCGACCGACGGTCCGAGCGAGGGAAGAGAGGGCATGGACGCTCCTTCAGGGGCTGAACAGGCCAGCCCAGCCGCAGATTCCCCGCCAGCGCGGCCCTACAAAGGAACTCACCGCCCCCAGCCGGAGCGGTGAGCTGGAAGGGCCCCGATCGTGGTCCGGCAGCCCGGCCGTCGTATCCTCCCGCGAGGGTGGACGTAGACCCGAGGCTTTGCGTCCCCGCCTTTCGACGGGTTTGCCTTTATCGGAGCGCTATACGGTTGTACGGAGCGCCTCGCGGCGTCTCCATCTGAAGCTACGGACGGGCCTGCCGAAAGGGAGTAGACCGCCGGTGAACGGCCCGTAAAGGGATGGTGACTGCGGCCCGGAAGGCGTCAGGCGGTGCGGCGTTCGGCCGCGGAGATGACGTGGACCGGCGCGTCCACCACATAGCCGAAGCTGCGCACGTTGCGCACGATGGAGTCTGTGGACCCCGCCTCCTGGAGATGCTTTCGCAGCCGGTAGACGTGGACCTTCAGAATCTGCATCGCTTCGGTTTCGGTGAGGGTCGCCCCGGTGGCCACGAGCGCCAGCTCCGCCGCCGGCACGGTGCGGCCCGCGTTGCGCGCCAGGTACTCGACGATGCGGTACTCGGTCGGTGGCAGGTGCACCGCGCGTCCGTTGACGAACACCTCGCGGAGCGCGGGCTCGATGCGCACATCGCCGACGAGCATCGGCTCTTCGACGGCGGGCAGCGCCCGGCGCACGGCGCGCACCTGCGCCGCGATGGCGGCCGGCTCGGCGGGCGCCGCCAGCACCGCCAGCGCTCCTGCGACGAGAAGGGCCGCAGCCTGACGCGGGTCGGCGAGCGCGATTACGTGGGGCGCGGCGGGGTGTGCGGCGACCGCGCGAATCAACGCTTCGTCCGCGGGCGGGCACTCCACGAGCAGCAGATCCGACCGTCCGTCTCGCACCAGGGCGAGCAGCCCCGCGCGCGAGCCGGCGTCGATGGCGTCCACCTGCTCGCGGGCGAGAGCGCGCGCGACGAGCGGGCTCCCGAAGTACAGCAGCGGCTTCGGCATGGTCACCTGACCTCCACCTAAGAAGCATCGGCCGTTCGCCGCCTGCGGTGAACACCCCCAGCGCCTTGCCCGGCCGCCGAAGCCGTTCCTAGAATGGCCCCGCATGCGCCCCCACGAGACCGTTCGCGAGTCCTTGCTCGCCCGCGAGGAGACGCTGTCCCCATTCGCCGCGCGGAGCCGCGACGCCGTGCGCGACATCCCCGAGCCCCCGCCCGAGGTGCGGACCGAGTTTCAGCGCGACCGCGACCGCATTATCCATTCGAAAGCGTTCCGGCGGCTGAAGCACAAGACCCACGTCTTCGTGGCTCCTGCCGGCGACCACTTCGTCACGCGGCTCACGCACACCCTCGAGGTCGCGCAGGTGGCACGCACCATCGCGCGGGCGCTCAACCTCAACGAAGATCTCACCGAGGCCATCGCGCTGGCGCACGATATCGGCCACACGCCGTTCGGCCACGCGGGCGAAGACGCGCTCGCGGAGCTCCTCCCGGAAGGATTCCGGCACAACGAACAGAGCGTGCGCGTCGTCGAGCTCCTCGAACGGGGAGGGAAGGGCCTCAACCTGACACGGCAAGTGCGCGACGGCATCCTGAAGCACTCGAAGGGCCGCGGGGATATCCAGGCCGAGGCGTGGGGCGTGGCCCTGACGCTCGAGGGGCAGATCGTCAAGCTGGCGGACGCCGTCGCCTACCTCAACCACGACATCCAGGACGCCATCCGAGCGGGACTGTTGAGCGAGACGGACCTCCCGAAAGCGGCGCGCGAAGTCCTCGGCGAACGCCACTCGCAGCGCATCAACACCCTCGTGTGCGACATCGTCGACGCCTCCTGGGCCGCGACGGGCGCGAACGGGACGTCGGAGCGTCCGATCATCCGCATGAGCGACGCCGTCGCCGCCGCCACTAATGAGCTGCGCGACTTCATGTTCGAGCGCGTGTACTGGTCCGAGGAGCGCCTGGCCGAAGCCGCGCGGGCGCGCCGCGTCGTCCACTTCCTCTTCGAGTACTTCTCCCGGCACCCAGACAAGATCGCGTCCGATTACCAGCGGCCGGAGGATTCTCCCGCTCGGCGCGCCGCCGATTACATCTCCGGCATGACGGACCTGTTCGCCCTGCGCATGGCGCGGGAGCTGGGCTACCCGGACGAGCTCTGATATCGCGTGAGCGAGCGGCATGCTACAATCCGCCTGCCCGCGTGACGCGGTCCTGCGCTGATTTCGAGCCCTGAGCGATGGAACACCGCCCGCCGTTTCCGCCTCCAGAGGAAGAGACACCGTTCCTCCGGAATCCCCTCGTGCTCGGAGGGCTGGGCCTCGTCGCCGTGCTGCTCGTGGCGGCCGTGGCGGTCGTGCTCCTCACGCCCGGCGATGGCGGAGGCGACGGCGCTTCGGCGTCGAACCCGCGCCGCACGCCGACCGCCGTAGGCACGCCCGCGGACGGCACGCCGACGGAAGGCGTCCTCGCGCGCATCCTCGACGTCGTCGATGTCCGGGCTGGCCCCGGCGAGCGCTACCCCTTCCTGGGCACGCTCCGGAGCGGCGCGCCGGTTCGCGTGACCGGGCGCAACGACGACGGCACGTGGGTCCAGATCGTGTTCCCGCCCGGCTCGCTCCAACGGGGGTGGATTCAGGCCAGCGCCGTGGAGATTCAGGGCGACCTGGCGTCGGTGCCCATCGCGACGCCCGAGGCGCTCGAACTTCCGGAGGTGCCGACCCCGGCGTTCAGCGAAACCGAAACCGTCACGCCCGAAGCCACGGAAGCCGCAGAGACCGTCACGCCGACGCCTGCCGAGACGCCTGTCATTGAGGGCGAGCCGGCGGACGTGGTCGTCGGCATCCCGGTGAGCGTCATCAGCGGGCAGGTGGTCGTCACGGCGATCAATCAAGGCTCGGGCGAGTACCGCGGCAGCCTATCTGTGGACATCTACGACGCGACGGGCGAGACGCTGCTCGCCTCGAGCTCGGCCGGGATCGTCGCGTTGGGGCCCGGCGCGCGCATCGACGTGCCGGTGCCGTTCACCTTCGGTCCGGAACCGCAGCAGGTGGTCGTCGTGATCGTCACCGACCAGCCTGAAACAGACCTCAGCAACAATTCGGCGACGTTCACGTTGCCCCCGCAGTAACGGCGACGGTGCGGCGCCTCGCGCCGCGCGCTAGAATGCGGCGCCATGGCCGTGGGCGACCTGCTCTCGCGCATGGAGGCGTCCCGTTCACGGCTCTTCGCGGCCATCACCGGCCTCACCGAGGAGCAGGCCCGGGCGCGCCCGCCCGCTGGCCGCTGCGTCAGCGAGCTGCTCGCGCACCTCATGACGTGGGAGCAGGCGGTGCACCGGGCTATCGGCGCGGCCATCCCCGAGCTCATGCCGCCGCCCACCTCCTCCGAAGCGCCCGGGCGCGCCACGCCGCTCCCGCAGCTCGTCCACGGGCTTCAGGCCGCACGCCGCAGGACGGCCCTCCTCCTCGAACGCCTGGACGCGCGACAGTTCGCGCTCCCCGCCGTCGATCCAGATGGTGAGCGGACGACGGTGCGCGCGCTGCTCGAGCGGATTCCCGCGCACGAGGATGAGCACGCGGCCGAGATCGAGCGCATACGTTCGTGGCTGGCCACGCAGGATGGCGAGCGGGACGTCGTAATCCTACGGCCGGCCGAGCGTTCTCAAGGGTGAGGTGGCGATGAGCGCCATCGACGAGATCAAGCAGCGCATCGACATCGTCGACCTCATCGGGGAGACCGTCAGGCTCCAGCGGGCGGGCCGGAACTTCAAGGGGCTGTGCCCGTT
>DATLZC010000197.1:0-7515 GCA_035574215.1 Dehalococcoidia bacterium
TCAGCGGGCGTTCCTCGAGGCGATGCGCGACCTCGGCGTTCCCGAGACGCCCGACAACAACGATCCGCAGTCCACGGGACTGGGCTTCCACCCCATGAACAAGGACAAAGACGGGCGGACCCGGATGAGCGTCGCCATCTGCTATCTCCAGCCTGCCCGGCACCGGCTGAATCTCACCATTCGCGGCGAGTGCCTCGTCCGCCGCGTGCTCACCCGTGGCCATCGCGCCGTCGCCGTCGAGGTGGAATCGGGGGGCGAGCGGTACGTCGTCGAGGGCGAGCGCATTGTGCTGTCGGGAGGCGCCATCGGTTCGCCCGCCATCCTCATGCGGTCGGGTATCGGGCCGGAAGCGCATCTCCGGGAGCTGGGCATCGACGTGGTCGAGGACCTGCCGGGCGTCGGGGCGAATCTCGATGACCACCCGATGCTTGGCGTGGTGTACTCCGCTCGCGAGGGGCTCCTCAACGGCGCGGATCCTGTCGTGCAGGTGACGTACCGGTACACCTCGAAGGGCGGGACCGAGCGCAACGACATGCAGCTCATGCCCGTCTCGCAGATCCGCACCCGCGCGGGCACGTACGTCTTCGCCCTCGGGCCGGTGATCTATCGCCAGCGCTCGCGGGGACGGATTACGTTGCGCTCGGCGGACCCCCACGACCTGCCGGTCATCGAGAACGGCTTCCTGCAGGACGAGGAGGACGTGCGGCGGCTGGTCGAGGGCGTCCGCTTCGGCCTCGAGGTGGGGTCGCACCCTGCGCTCGAGCGGCTCGCCGAGGGCATCCGTTCGCCCCACGCGGCCGCGCTCGAGAGCGACGAAACGCTGGCCGAGTGGTGCCGGTCGGTGGCGTCGAGCGGCTTCCATCCGAGCTGCACCGCGAAGATGGCCCCGCCGACCGACCCCATGGGCGTCGTCGACCAGTACCTCCGGGTGCGGGGTTTCGAGAACCTCTACGTGGCCGACGCGTCGGTGATGCCGTCGTGCCCGCGGGCCAACATCCACCTCACGTCGGTCATGATCGGCGAGCGCGCGGGCGAGTGGCTGCGCGAGGGCGTGATCTAAGAGGCGCCTCTCCGGGCGTCTCGGGCGCTTCCAGGGTGCGCCCGCTGTCCGGCGCGAGCACGAGAGGCAGACGCGGCGCCGGATCGAAGATCAGGCGCACGACGTCGGGCCGCGCGTAGTGACCTGCGACGTCGACGTCGCGCTTCGCCAGCGCGACCTGCGCGAGGTCGATCTCGCCGTAGACGATGGTCTCTTCCTCGTACACCGGGCCGGCGATGTACCGGCCGTCGGGGCCGATGATGGCGCTGCCGCCGTCGGCGATGAGCCGTCCCGAAAGCGAAGGGCCGCCTCGCCACGCTTCCGGCACCGCCGACGTTTGGAGCACACCGCAGGCCACGACCACGAAACATTTGCCCTCGTAGGCGTACTGGCGCGTGCCGAACTGGATGTGCTCGCGCTGGAAGTTCCAGGCGGGCCAGACGCTGGCGTGGACCTGCTCGCCTCGGGCGTACATGGCGTACTTCACGAGGGTCATCTCGTGCTCCCAGCAGATCAGCCCACCCAGCCGTCCGAGCGGCGTGTCGAAGACGTGCAGCCCCGACCCGTCGCCCATGCCCCACACCAGCCGCTCGGTCACTGACGGCATGAGCTTCCGGTGGGCGCCGAGAAGCGCGCCGTCGGGCCCGAAATACAGGAGCGTGTTGTAGAGGGTCCCCCTGGTGTTGGTGTCGCGCTCGTTGACGCCGATCGCGATGTAGGCGCCGGCGTCTCGGGCCGCCCGGCCCAGCCGCTCTGTCGCAGGGGAAGGGACTTCGACCGCGTTGCGGTACAGCTCCAGCCACGCGTCGGGGCGCCGCATGTCCCAGAACGGATAGGTCGGCACCCACGTCTCCGGGAAGACGACAAGCCGCGCGCCGTTCTTCGCCGCCTCGGCGATGAGGGAGCACGCTTTCTCGACCGTCGCCTCGCGGTCCATGAACACGGGCGCTGCCTGCACCGCGGCGGCAACGAAGCGGGGGAAGTCGTCAGCCATCGCGAGTCCTCCTCGAAGGATGTGGCGCCATCATGGCATCGCCGGGGTCGCTGCGTACAGTCGCCCTTGTGGCGTCGGCTGCAGCCCGGCAAGACGGGGGACGCCTCGGCCCGGTGAACGGAACGCGCTCACGACGCCGTGCTCGACGTACTGTGCCTGCAACCGGGCGCCTTCGTCGGCGCATCGCCTGCGCCAGTCACGCGAGGGTCCCCGCATCCACGATCTCGCACCGGAAGTACGTCATCTTCCCCTCCGGCAGCAGCCAGGACACCTGCGCCCGGGCCGGCAGGCGCATGCCGGCGAACTCGCGATAGTCGTCGAATTCCCCGAGCCACTCGGCGACGAACGAGCGCCTGCCCATACGCCCGGGCCGGCGCGCTTCGGTCCGCAGCGCGCGTCCGGAGGCGTCGACCGAGAAGCGCACGCTCGCGTCGGGTACGAGCGACGGGGCGCGGACCGCGAGCCCATCGTCGGTGGTCGACCAGACGAACGCAGGGTGGTCGAAGGCGAACGGGCACCAGGGCAGTTCCGCCAGCAGGCGGAGACATTCGCCGAGCGTGATATCGGGGCCCGATTCGTTCGCCACGGTGAGCCCGAGCAGGCGCGCCCGCAGAACCCCCCGGTCGCGCTGGAAGGCGTCGACGACATGAACCCAGACGAAGGGCGCGAACCGGACGCGGGCCCGCCACTCGAAGCCGGGAGCGACGGCGTCGAACCGCTCCTCGGCGGTGAACGGAAGCCACCGGCGCCCCATGAGAAAGAGCCCACGCTGGCGGATCCACGTGCCGCGGGCCTGCGTCGCCCGCGGCAGCGCGTACGCCTTCATCCGTCGCAAGAGCTCCCCGGCGTCCGGCTCCACCGCGCCCTCCAAACGGTGTTGGTGTCGCGCTCGCACCGAGCCCGGGAGGCACGGCGGGGCGCGTTCATGTCAGCGCGACGTGGCCACGCCGATGGAGTCGAACTTGTCCAGCACCTCGCGTCTGGCCTCGGGCGTGAGATGCTTGGGCGCCTCCGCGAAAATGAGGTCTTCCTCGTTCTCGAAGTGCACCAGCAAGGACCGCGCCAGGGCGGCATAGGCGGCGGCCGCCCCGTTCCCCCGTTCGAGCGCCTCCAGGAGCTGGTCAAAACGAATGCGGATAGCGTCGTGTTCACCGTACATATCGAAGGTCGAGCCCTGCCCGATCTCCTTCATGAGGGGCTCGATGGCGGGGAAGTAGGCCTCCTCCTCGAGACGGATGTGGACGTCGAGGAGAGGCCGGAGCTCCACCATTGCGGCACGGACCTCGTCCAGGCGGTCCTCCGATTTCAGGGCGGACCGGTAGGTCTCCAACAGGTCTCTCAGCCACTCATGGTCGGCCAGAAGAAACGCCGTAGGGTCCTCCTGTTCGGTCGCAGCGCGCCGCTTGGCTTCGAGAACATCCAGGCCCGGAAGCATCCGGCGTACCTCCAGTGTCGGCGAACCCGGTGACCGCGCGAGCGCGCTACGCCCCGGGCCAGCCGACGGTCAACAGCAGGGACGAATCCGCCCTGGCCTCCAGCGAATGAACGACGTTTGCGTCGAAGACCATCGCCTGACCCGCTCGGAGGTCCGTCGAGGTGTTGCCACCGGAGATGCTGACGTGGCCTGTCAGGACGTGGATACTTGCGGGTCCCTCGGTCTTGTGTTCGCGCACCGCCGAGCCCTGCTTCATCCCCATCACGACGATGCGCAGCGGCCCCTGTTTGACCAGTGTCTTCGCGGCATGGCCCACCCGAGCCGTACGGGCGGCGTCCAGAATTTCCTTCGCCTCGGCTTCGACGTCCAGCAACAGGACCTCGCCGCTGATCGGGTGAGTGCGGGTGTATGTGTGACCAGTTGGCTCTGACATGACAACCTCCTCTCCGGCTCTCGCGACAAGGGGCTGGGCCCGACACAGAACCGCCCTTGTCTGGTGGGCCCTCTGGGATTCGAACCCAGGACCGACGGATTAAAAGTCCGCTGCTCTGCCTGACTGAGCTAAGGGCCCGCCGCAGTATACCAGCGCACGGGCCGTCCCCTTCGCCACGCCAGGAAGGGCCCGACCCCGTTCGGCCGCGGACGCTCCGCTCAGTGCGGCGGGACGGGCGTGCCCGGCGTGTGCAGCAGGTTCCGCACCTCGCGGACCCCTTCCACCTGCCGGGCCATGCGCACCACGCGGTCGATGAGCTCTTGCGACGGCAGCTCGCCCCGCAGTGTGACGATGCCCTCGTACGCGTCGACGTTGATGGCGCCGTCAGGGATGTCGGCGGGCGCGAAGATCTCCGACCGCACGCGTTGCGCCAGCGTGACGTTGTCCGGCTCCACCTCGGGCTCTGTGCGCAGCAGGTGGCTTACTTCGTGCGCGACCTCGTGCTCGAGGCCGTGGAGCCGGCCCGCCACGTAGCGGGCGCGGTGTTCGAGCCGTTCGGGCGCCCGGCGCGTCACGAAGTGGTACGCCTTCACGACCTTGTCCCGCATGAGCGCGCGACGCCGCCGGCCCAGGCGTGGATCGAAGATGTACATCGCTGCGGCGCCCAGGGCGACGAGACCCACCGACCACACCAGGGGCCGCGCCCACGCGCGCACGTCCGGCGTCCGCGGCGTCGAGCGCGCGAGGAGCCGGCGCCGAAGCGGGTCGAGACGCGGCACGGGTCGCTGCCGCCTGAGCGGTCGCGCGAGCCGCAGGCGGGCGAGGAGCGCGGAGGCGCTGGGACGTCGGCGGATGGCTGGACGGAGCATCGCGATGCCTCCTTTCGCTCGTGGGGGCGGACGGCGGCAGTGGAGCGAGGCCGCGTCCGCCCGGATCCTCCGGGAGACTTCTATTCTACGCCGGCCGTCGAGCCGGCGAACTGCCCTCCCGCGTAGCATCGGGCGAGCGTGGCCGGCGCATCCAGCGCCGTCCGGTCTGCGGAGGCCGGCCATTCGTCGCATCCTGTCGCGACCCGAAGGCCCGCAACCTGCTATCGTTGACGCGCCGGGAGGTGTTCCTGGGGGCGCGATGACCTTCTTCCGGCGTCACCGGTACCTGTTCCAGGCGCTGCTCAGCGTCCTGTTCGTGCTGCTCCTCGTCTGGCGGGTCGACCTGCGGGAGGCGTTCGTCCGCCTTCGCGATGTGGAGTACCAGTGGGCGGTCGCCGGCGTCTTCGTCTTCACGTTCTCGAAGTTCGTCCATTCGTACCGCTGGCGGGTCTTTCTCTGGCGACGCAGCGAGCTCCCAGTGGGGCAGCTCTTCGGCATCTTCCTCATGCACAATCTCGTGAACGCCCTCGTCCCCCTGCGCGCGGGCGATGTCCTGCGGGTGCAGGTGGCGAATCAGCGGTTCGGCATCCCGCGGGCGGAGCTCACGGCCACGGTCTTCGTGGTCGAGACGCTGCTCGATGGCGTTGTCTTCGTCGCGCTCCTGTTCGTCGGGCTGTTCTTCCTCGATCTCCCGTTTTTCTCGAAACCGTTGTTCGCGACGCTGGCGACGTTCGTGACGCTCGGGTTCCTGCTAGCGGTGGCGCTGGCCCGCATGGACGTGCGCCGCGACTTCTCGACGATGCGCCCCATTCGTTGGCTTCCGTCCCGGGCCCGGCGCTCTGCGGCCGAGCTCGTGCCGCGCTTCCTCGAGGGGTTGGACTCGCTCCGGCGCCCGGGGCTGGCGCTGGAGGCGGTAGGCATCTCCTTCGCGGCGTGGCTCATCGAGGTCGTCGTCTACTGGTTTCTCGGCCACGCGTTCGACCTGCCGCTCTCCTTCGCGGATTACCTTCTGGTGATGATCGGCGCCAATGTCGTGGTGTCGCTGCCGCTGACGCCGTGGGACGTCGGCCCGTACGAGGTCGCCGTCGCTGAGGTGCTGGCGCTGCTCGGCGTCGACCGCGACGTGGCGGGCAGCTACGCGGTGGGCTCGCACCTGCTGCTGCTGGTCTGGATCAGCCTGACGGGCATCGCCGCGATGTGGGCGCTGGGGCTCCGTCCGCGTGATGTGCTCGGCGGTCTTGTGGAGGGCGAGGCGGCGAGCCCAGAGGAGCCAGCGGCCGAAGGGCGCCCGTGGGCGGGATGACCGCTAGTCATCGCACTTGATGCGGAGCGCGCCCGTGGCGTCCTCCTCGAAGGTGCACTCGCGGAGGCGCCCTCCCTGGAGCGGCTCGCTCAGCGCGAGGAGCCGCTGCGCGTCATCGTTGGCGGCGGTCACGCTGAGGTCGTCCACGTTCACGTGAAACGTGGGGCTGGACCGGTATTCGGCGTCCGGACCCGGCGCGCAGGCCACCGTCCAGACACTACCGGAGTCGGCGCGGGCGTCGCACTGGAGCTGCCCGAGAACGAGCCTGGCGCCCGGCGAGACGAGCGCGTCGCGGACCGCCTGCATGGCGCGCTCGCCTCTGGAGGATGACCCACAGGCGGCGGCGAAGACCGCCGTGGCGAGAATGAGCGCAGGGAAGAAGCGAACGATCACGTCGGGTCCCTCTCGAGCACAACGGCGGGGAACGGTCCTCCGTTACAGGAAGGTCCCTAGAGAAGATCGGCGGGGAACACCCCTAAGCGTAGCCCCTCATGGGCGCCGCCTGCCATTGCGTCGGGCTCGGACGCTCGCAGACGCGTTGACGCGCCCCTATGGCGGCCGCTACGATTGGCCAACGTCCGCGACCGAACGAAGGAGGCGTACACAGCATGATCACCCCGTTCGGCGATAGCGCAAGTCGCGTTGGGGCGGCCGTGTTCGCCGACGGCTCGTCCCCGGGCGGGGTTCGTGCGCGCTTCGTGAGGTCCACGCGACGATGTTGAACTCGTAGTCCTCCCGACGGCCTCGATTCCCGACCCACTCGCGACTGCGGCGTGTGGGTCATTTGTTTTTGCGTAGCGAGGAGCTGTGACATGGAGTCGCTCGCCCTGAGCGTCGCAGGTGTGACGAAATCATTCGGCGATGGGTGGTCGCTGTGGCGGTGGCGGTTGCGCCGGGCCGACGGCGCGCGGTCCGATCGCGCTGTGAGGGTCCTCGACGCCGTGTCCTTCCGGGTGGCTCGAGGAGAGATCTACGGGATCATCGGCGCGAACGGGTCGGGGAAGTCGACGCTCATCCGGATTCTCAGCACGCTGCTGCTGCCCGACGAAGGCGCCGTCACCGTCTTCGGGATCGACGCCGTGCGACAGGCGCTCGCCGTGCGGGCGCTCATCAACCGCGTCTCGGCCGATCCCTCCTTCTTCCGCAGCATGAGCGCGTGGGAGAACCTGCTGTTTTTCGGGCGGGTGTACGGCCTCACATCCAGGGAGATCGCGACTCGGACCTACGAGATTCTGCGGCGGTTGGACCTCAGCCCGAAGCTGGCCCGAGAGCCGATGAGCAACCTCTCGCGCGGTCAACAACAAAAGGTCGCGGTCGCGCGGTCGTTTCTGACGTCGCCCGTGCTGATGCTGCTGGACGAACCGACGACCGGCCTCGACCCGAGGAGCAAGCGCGACGTGCAGGCGTTCATCCGCGAGGTGCGTGACGAGCACGACGCCACC
>DATLZC010000198.1:0-8369 GCA_035574215.1 Dehalococcoidia bacterium
ATCGACGGGAAGGCATGGCAAGGCCGAGGATCGGGCTCGCGCTGGGAGCGGGTGGCACCAAGGGCATGGCGCACGTGGGCGTCCTCAAGGCGCTGCACGAGGCCCGCATCCCCATCGATTGCATCGCGGGCGCGAGCATCGGCTCCATCTTCGGCGCCGGCTACGCCGCCGGGCACGTCCCCGAAGAGATGGTGCGCGGCATTCACCAGACGGCCGCGCGCGACGTCCTCGACTTCTTCCGTCACGGCCTCCGGCTCGACCGCGACAATCCGCTGGCCCGCACCTTCCGGAAGGCGTTCGAGGGTCTCACGTTCGAGCATCTGGAGATTCCGTTCACCGCCGTAGCGGCCGACGTGGTCGAGAAGCGTCCCGTGTTCATCACCGAGGGCGAGCTCATCCCGGCGCTCGAGGCGAGTATCGCCGTGCCGCTGGTGGCGCGTCCGGTCGAGTGGCGAGGCCGCCTGCTCGTGGACGGCGGGTTCTGGGAGCCGGCGCCCATCACCGCGGTCGCCCATCTCGGGGCCGACCTCATCATCTCGGTCGAGCTGGGAGACCCCCTGGCGCTCCCCCAGCGCCTGCGTCCGGCGGCGCGGTGGCTGGCGTCGCTCTTCGACACGTCGCGCCCGGTCACGACAGGCTCCGCGGAGCGAAAGGTGGGCCGGCTGGCGACGGCGCCGTTCGTCCTCGCCGCCGTCGCCGACGTGCCGGCGAACCCGCCCGCGGCGCACGTCGCCATTCGCCCAGACCTGCGGGGACTGGTGGGCGGGAGCGCGTTCAACCTGCGCGAGGCGATGCGGCGAGGCGAGGAAGCGGCGTGGCGCGCTATGCCCCGCATTCGTGCCCTCGTGCGCGGCGAGACGCCCCCGTCCGAGAACGGTCATCGCAACGGAGGAAGTCCCGCTTCCTGAACGAAGACCGGCGCCGCGGCGCAGCCGCGACCGGGAGGTCGGGGCGCACGCACGCGGCGCCGATGTGAGGCGACGGAAGCGGGGATCTACTCGACGATGACGATATCGCTCCGGGAACCCACCTGACGCTGCCAGGGCCACCCATCGGCCACGTCCCAGAAGAACACGTCGATCCAGGTCGGACTGAGGTAGCCCCGGTCCTCGCAGGTGTAGATGCGGCGCGTCGGGTCGCTCACGATCTGCAGCCGGGTGCCCAGCGGCAGGTCGTAGCTGCAGGCTGCGGCGCCTTCGTAAGGCTCCTTGCCTCCCGCCATGGTGTTGCAGAACCCGTTCCCGATGCACGCATAGAACGTGATGCGGGCGTTCGGGATGACGCGACCGGGCAGGAGGGGCTGGGGAGCCGTCTGGAGCGCCGACTCCGTCCGGGTCTGGCCGGGCGCCGTCTTCGTGAAGACGGGGCGGTTGGCCTCGTCGAACGTGACGGTGACGCCCTGCGCCCGCAGGATGGCGATGGCCTGCAGGGCCCGGTTGCGGTCCTCCAGCTCCTTGGCGGCGAGGATGGCCGCAGGGAGGATCTGTTCCCTCGGCGGCGCCGCCGAGCGATTCGCTTCGACCCAGTCCATCGCGCTGGCGCCTGCAGGCCGCTGTTCGCCGGACAGCCTGGCGAGGCTGTCGAGCGGTGTGGGCTGGCTGGCTTGCGAGAATGGAAGGGCGGCGAGGGCGGGGATGGAAGATGCGACGATGACGGTAGCGGTGACGGCGGTCGTCGCGAACGCCAGCCTGTGTAAGAGAGGCGCCACCAGCGTCCTGCGAATGGCGGCCCTCCAATCGACCCCGGGTCCGCGACTCCGCGGGGTCGGATGATCCTGTTGCGTGGCGGGCTTCCTGTCGTTGAGCAGCGTCCATGCGACGACAGCGGTGGCCGAGACGAGCTTGAGGGCTAGCCGCGCTCGCCACGCGATGCGTTTGGTACTCAGTACGTTCCTCCTTTCACAAACACCGGCGCATGGCGCAAACGTGAGACATAATAACCGCCACACCCCTTCGGTCAAGGCTTTCGCGGCCCGCGGGCCGAAAAAGCGGGGATGGTACCTAGGGGAACCTGGGCAGATCGGGGCATTTCCTCAGGGGCATCCCTGAGGCCGCGAGCGCCCCGGGGACGGATTGACGCCGCAGCCCCGGGCGTGGTATTTGCAAGTAGTTGCAACGACGCCATGAGCTGCGAACGCGAAGTCGCCGCCACGCTCCGGGAGTCCGGACACAAGATGACCCCCCAGCGGATGCTCATCCTGTCGACGCTGCGCCACAGCCGCGGCCACCTCACCGCGTCGCAGATCCACGAGAAGGTGCGCGAGCGCTACCCGTTCGTCGACATCTCGACCGTGTACCGCACGCTGAACGTCCTCAAGGACCTGCGGCTCGTGGCGGA
Source organism: Dehalococcoidia bacterium (assembly GCA_035574215.1). GTDB lineage: Bacteria > Chloroflexota > Dehalococcoidia > DSTF01 > JACRBR01 > DATLZC01. The sequence continues at coordinate 2,338 of DATLZC010000198.1, forward strand.
GACCGACATGGGTACCGGCGACGGGACGTACGAGTGGGTGGAAGGGCGGGCCCGCCACCACCACCTCATCTGTCGCTCCTGCGGCGAGGTCGTCTCCCTGGACGACGCCTACCTCAAGCGTCTGGCGGCCGACGTCGAGGAGCACTACGGCTTCCGTGCGGACGTCGACCACTTCGCCATCTTCGGGGTGTGCCGGCGCTGCCTCAGCGGCTGAGAGGCGCAAGAAGACGAACGCGCCCCGCGCATGCCGCGGGGCGTCGCTTCGAACGCAGGGACGCGAGCGCGTCAGCCTAGCACTTGCGGGTGCGCACCACCTCTTCGCAGGTCTTCACTTCCTGGAAGCTCACGCTGCCCACCTGCAGGAACGGGAGCATGAAGGTGGTCACTTTGTCGGGCGAGTCGGCTTCCAGCACCATGACCAGGTGGTGCGTGCCCGGAATCACCACGTCGGCGTGAATCTTCACGCCGAACTTGCTCGCGTTCTCCGGCGTGACGTGCTGCCCCAGAGCCATCATCATCTCGACGTTGCCGGTGGGGCAGACCTCCTCGCGGTGCTGGTGGTTGACGAGGTACAGGGCCACGGTTCGCGTTCCTTTCTGTCGGGTTGGGGTCGGTGGGGCCAGTCTAACAACGAGTAAGTCGGTACACAATGTCGCCTGGCCGCACGGCGTGAGGCGGCGCCGCCCGCGAGCGCCTCACGCCCCGCTCGAGGGCGTCGCACCCGGCTCCAGCGCGACCTTGACGGCGCCGCTGCGCCCCTTGCGATGCGCGGCCAGGAAGGCGTCGGCGTATCGCTCGAGCGGGAAGCGGTGCGTGAGCACCGGCGACACGTCGATCCTTCCGCTGCGCGCGAGCTCGAGGTAGATGGCGATGGCGTGCAGGCGCTCGCCCTCGAAGGTTTCGACGCCGAAGGCGTTCGACCCCACGAGGGCGACCTCCTTGAAGTACAGGGGCGTCCATTCGAACCGGCGCGGCGTGGCCACGCCCGTGAGAACGATGGTCGCGCGCGGCCCGGCGAGCCGGAGTCCGGTCTCGAGCGTCTCCGCCGAGCCCACGGTGTCATACACCGTCGAGTAGCCGCGGAGCAGCCACGGCATGCCGTTCCACGGCCGCTGGAGCGGCGCGCCCACGACCGTCGCCGCCCGCTCGACGAGCGCCCGGCCCGACTCCCGATAAACCACCCTGGCGCCGAACGCCTCCGCGAGCCGCCGCTGGTGCGCGAACCTGGCGACGGCGTGCGTCTCGACCCCGGGGTGCAGCGCCCGAAGGATGGCGACGGTCATCAGGCCCAGGACGCCGCATCCGTACACGAGGTTGGGCCCGTCATCCCGGGGCGGGTAATGAAGGACCGAGTGCAGCGCCACGGCGAAGGGGTCGGCCAGCGCCGCGAGCTCGAACGAGAGGCCGGACGGGATCGGGATGAGCTGCGTCTCGTGGGCTTCGAAGCGGTCAGCGAAGGCGCCGACCACGCCCGCGCAGTTACCCGTGTGGATGCCGGCGGGAAGCGGGTCTCCGGCACCGCGCGAGGGGCGCTCGCAGAGGGGGAAGTCGCCCCGGGCGCACGCGTCGCATGGCGGAGCGACGCCCCGGACGAAGCAACTGAGCCAGGGATCGAGGACGACGCGGTCGCCCTCGCGGACGCGCGTGACGCCGGGTCCCGTACGCTCCACCGTGCCCGTCGCTTCGTGGCCGAGCACGTGCGGGAAGGAGATGAGCGCCGTGAGCGGGTTATCGCGATTCCCGTCGAGAAAGACCTGCTTGACATCGCTCCCACAGATGCCGGCGAGCGCGGTCCGGACGACCGCCCAGCCGGGACGCGGCTCGGGGTCGGGCCGCTCCTCGAGCTGGAGGGGCGCGAACCGGGACACGTACGCCCTGGGAGACAGCGCGCCGAGCGCCCGGGCGAGCGCGAGCCGGGGAAGCGAATAGCGAAAGACGAGGGCGCGCATCGCGCCTCAGCGCTGGGTGGGCGCCGCCGGCTCGGACGGGCGTTCGGCGGGACGCAGGTCGATCCGCTCGTAGAACGCGCGGGCGCGCGCCACCAGGCGGCACTGGTTGCACACGGGCGCCGTGGTGGGCTCGCCGCACTCGTCGCACGCCCGCAGCGGCGGGAGGTCCGGCGCCTGGAAGTGGGGCCGGCCCTTCTCGAGAAAGCCGAAGAGCAGCGCGTGCTTCGTGCCCGGCGAGTCGCGCTCCATGAGGTTCAGCGCTTCCTTGTACTGAAGCTGCTGATTGCCCACGGCGTGGGGGCATTCGTCGACCATGTAGTCGATGCCCCGGAGCACGGCGTAGCTCGCCGTCTCCCGCTCGCCGAGGCGGTACAGCGGCTTGACCTTCTTGACGAGGCCGTTGCCCGCGGGCAAGGCAGGGCACTGACGGGCCAGGTAGTCCATATTCCAGTGAACCAGGTTGCCCAGAAGGGCCGCCGCCTCGTCGTCGAGGTTGTGGCCAGTGGCCAGCACGTCGTAGCCCAACTCCCGCGCCGTCCGGTTGAAGGTGTAGCGCTTCGTGGTGCCGCAGGCGGCGCACGGGACACGGCGGACGGCCCGGGCGAGCTCCGGCACCGGATGCCCGAACTCCTCGGCGACGGTCACGACGTGGAGGGTCGCGCCGCGCTCGGCGGCGAACTTCTGAGTCAGGCGCTTCGATTCGGCGGAGTACTCGCCGATGCCCAGGTCGATGTACAGGCCATCGGCCCGGTAGCCCAGACGGAGGAGGACGTCCCACAGGGCGAGGCTGTCCTTCCCGCCGGAGACGGCGACGAGGACGCGGTCCGCCGGGCGCATCATGTCGTACTCGTCGATGGCGCGCCGGACCTGGTTCTCGAAGTACTCGAAGAAATGCTCGCGGCAGAAGGCCGAGTTGTGCCGGCGGATGTCGACGGACGCCTTGCCGCGGCACTTGATGCACCGCATCGTCGCTCAGCGCTCCCCGCCCGAAATGGCCGGGCGAACCTCGATTTCGTCCTCCGGCTCGACCATGTCGTCGGCTGTGAGCAGCTCATCGCCCCGGATGACGATGACGGTCTCGGGGTTGATGTCGAGCCGCTTCAGGATCCAGCTTACCGGACGGCGTCCTTCGAATTCGAACGTCTGTCGCCGGGGCAGGCGGACCAGGACCTTCACGTCGGACCTCCCGCCACTGATGTCGCCCCGAAGGGGGCCGCTCTGCACGCTAGCAGACGGTCGCTCGAGGCCGCAACGGCGGGAACGAGGGATGCCGCCCGGTCTAGAGCAGGCGCCGCACCGGCTTTCGGCCGGGCCTGGGGTCGTAGTTGGCCTTGAAGATTTCGAGTTTGTCGCGCTCGATGAGGTACTTGCCGGCGAACAGGACGGCGGGGATCTTCTTCTGCTTGATCAGCCGCCGGAGACTCTGGGGGTGAATGCCGAGGAGCCGCGCCGCCTCCACCAGGTCGAGGTAGTTCTCGAAAGGGCTCTGGACCATTCGCGACCGTGTCCGCTCAGACGCTCAGACGCATCAGCGATTGTAGCACACCTGTCAAGCGGCATCGAGCCGGATTCGGCGTAACCGCGTACGCAGCATACACGAGGTGCGCGTGATGCGCTACTCGTCGCCGGAGGAAGCGGTCCAGTCGGCGATGACGACTTCGCGCGAGCCGCCGCCGGAGGCGGAGCCCACCAGGCCCTCTTCCTCGAGCTGGTCCATGATGCGCGCCGCCCGCGGGTAGCCGATGCGGAGCCGCCGCTGGAGGAGCGAGGTCGAGATCCGCTGGTGCTCCGCCGCCAGCGCGCGGGCCTTCTCCAGCAGGGGGTCGTCGTCCTCGCTTTCGCCGGCCAGGTCGGCCTTCGCCTCCTCGAACAGGTAGTCGAACGTCTCCCGCTCCAGGTTGCGGAAGCGATCCTGCGTCCAGAACGCCACGAGGCGTTCGATTTCGGCGTCGGAGACGTACACGCCCTGGAGCCGCTTGGGCTTCGCCGCGTCCGTCGGCATGTAGAGCATGTCGCCGCGGCCGAGGAGCTTCTCGGCGCCCGCCATATCGAGGATGGTGCGCGAGTCTACCTGCGAGCTCACCGCGAAGGCGATGCGGGTCGGGAAGTTGGCCTTGATGAGTCCGGTGACGACGTCGACCGACGGCCGCTGGGTGGCGATGATGAGGTGGATGCCCGTGGCGCGGGCGAGCTGCGCGAGGCGCGTGATCTGCCGCTCCACTTCGTACGGCGCTGCCATCATCAGGTCCGCCAGCTCGTCGATGATGACCACCCAGTAGGGCAGCCGATGGGTCACCTTCGGGTGGCGGTTGTACGCCTCGATGTTGCGCACGGCGAGGGCCGCGAACCGCCGGTAGCGTGAGTCCATCTCGTGAATGATGGCCTGCAACGTGCCGGGCACCTTCTCCACGTCGACGATGATGTTCGAGAACGCGAGGTGCGGGATGTTCGCGAACTGCGAGAGCTCCACCCGCTTCGGGTCGATGATGACGAAGCGCACCTCCTCGGGGGACGCGTGCATCAGGATGCAGGCGATGATGGAGTTGATGCAGACGCTCTTCCCGCTTCCGGTGGCGCCCGCGATGAGCAGATGCGGCATGCGCGCCAGATCCGCCACGACAGGGTCCCCCGAGACGCTCTTCCCCAGCGCAATGGCGAGCTTCGACCGCGCCGACAGCCGCTTGAACTGCGGTGTGTCGATGACCGACCGCAAGGTCACCAGCGCCGAGGTCGTGTTGGGCACCTCGATGCCGACGATGGGCTTGCCGGGCACCGGCGCTTCGATGCGGATGGACGGCGCCGCCAGCGCCAGCGCGAGGTCGTTGGCCAGCGACGTGATCTGATTCACCCGCACGCGCGTCCGGGAGACTTCCTCCATGCGCATCTTGGGGCGGCCGTCCTTGTCGAGCACCGGCCGGCCCTGGGCGTCTCGCTCCTGCACCTGCCGGTACTTGACCTCCCACCCCGGCTCGATGCCGAACTGGGTGACTGTGGGGCCTTCGTTGATCTGCACGACCCGCGCGTCCACTCCGAAGCTCGCCAGCGTGTCGACGATGAGCTGGGCGCGCACCGCGTTGTCGGGCTGACCCGTCTGTTCCAGCGCCACGTCGGCGAGCACGTCCAGCGGGGGCAGCTCCCATCCGTCGCCGGAGCGCCGCTTCCCGTCGGCGTCTTCCGTGGGCGCGGCGGCGTCGAGCGGGAGCTCCGCCTGCACGCCGCCCGCGTCGGCGGGGACGGCGGGCTCGGGCGCATGGGCCTCGGCGTCGGCGTCGGCTTCCGGCGCGCCCGCGTACGTCAGGTCATCGGGCGAGACGGGCTCGGCCTCGCGAACGGCGGTGGTGAGCGCTTCCAGCGGCACGCGCTGCGTGGGCTCCGGCTCAGGCCGCGTGGGGAACACGAATTCGATGACGGCGCGGAGTCCGTTCCAGGTGCGCTGCGGAATGCGCCAGCCCCAGACCGTGCGGGCCACGTCGGGCGCGCGCTGGAGGGCGGCGAGCGCGGCGCCGGGCCAGGTCGCTGCGAACGCAGCGGCGCCCATCCCGAGCCACACGAGCACGCCGATGGGACTCCCGGTGAGCGCGCGGCCCAGCGTCCCGCCCGCGCTCACGTCGGTGAGGGTGGTCTCGCCGAGCCGCCACGCCGGATGGAAGAAGGACGCCGCGCCCATCGCGAAACCGGTCCAGAGGGCGGCGATGAGCCACGGGCGCCAGTTGGACAGCGCCTCACCGAGACGGCGCCGCAACGTGAGCCAACCGAGGAAAGCGAGCAGCGCCACGAACAGGAAGACGAAGGCGCCGAAGCCGCGAACGAGACCGTCACGGAGGTCGGAGACGCCGCGGGTGACGGGGACGAGCCAGGGGATGGAGACGAGCGCCAGCAAGAGGAGCGCGACGCCCAGCGTCTCCAGGCGAAACAGGAGCCCCGACAGGACGGTGACCGCGGACGGACCGGACCGGCGACGGCCCACAGGCCTGGGCCTGGGCGCCGGGCCGAGTCTGGCGCGAGCTCTCGCCAGGTGGGTTCCTCCCCTGCAGGCTGCCTCCACCCCGCGGCGACAGGCTGCAGGCGAGAGGGGACGAGCCC
>DATLZC010000199.1:0-10639 GCA_035574215.1 Dehalococcoidia bacterium
CGTCGGCGAACGTCACCCTGGTGGTGCCGCCATGCGCGAGCTCCCGCTCTTCCCCCTGAACACCGTCCTCTTTCCGGGCATGCGCCTGCCGCTGCACATCTTCGAGGAGCGCTACAAGCTCATGATCGGCGAGTGCCTCGAGCAGAGCCGGCCGTTCGGCGTCGTGCTCATCAAGTCCGGGAGCGAAGTCGGCGGGCCGGCCGAGCCGAATCTCGTCGGCACTTCCGCCGTCATCACCCACGTCGAGCGGCTGGACGACGGGCGGATGAACCTGCTCGCGATGGGCGTACGCCGGTTTCGGATCGTCGACGTCTCGGTGCGCAGCGGGTATCTCGTGGGCCACGTCGAAGATCTGGAGCCGCCGCCGGACGACCCCGTCGAGCTCGCGGAGGAGGCGGCGCGCGTGGCGGGTCTGTTCGCGGAGTATTTCCGGCTTCTCCTCACCCTCAACGGGCAGTGGCAGCGCTCCATTCCGCTCCCCGGCGAGCCCGACGCGCTGGCCGACCACGTGGCGGCGTTCATGGACGTCGACGTCCTCGTGAAGCAGGACCTGCTCGAAACGGAGTCGGCGCTGGCCCGGCTCCGCAAGGAGGCCGATCTTCTGGGCGACGAGATCCTGGAGCTCTATCCGCGGGTGGAGGCGTTCCTCCGACAGCGCTGGAGCGGCTTCGGCGTCCTGAACTGAGGTCAGGGCGCCGCCGCGAACGTGAGCCGCGCCGCGCCGTCGCGATCGATCAGCCTCAAGGTGCCGTCTCCCATCGCGAACGCGACGGTTTCGCGAAGCGCCTCGACGACCATGGCGTCCTGGACGCCGAGCGGGCCCTCACAGGCGATGAGCGTCGTCGAGATGTCCGAGAACGTGAGCGTCTCCCCGCTGGCCTTCCACCGGCCGCCGATGCTGTTGCAGCCCGTCGAGCCTGTGAAGTCGCCGCCGCCCTCGAAGGTGATCCACGCGGCGGCCTCCTCCGCAGCGGGCCCGCCATCCAGGCCTACCAGGTTCCACGTGGTGTCATCGAGAGCGCTTCCACCGCCGCCGCACGCGGCCGAGGCGGCCGAGACCGCGGCGGCGAGCGAGGCCACGACGAGGGCGATGGGCGTTCGCGCCGCCATCACACCTCCACCGTGACCTTGATGGACCCCGTCGACTTGTCGGCCGCGGTCGCGAAGCCCTGGGCGATGGCGTCGAGGGGCACGCGATGCGTGATCAGGCGCTCGAGGCGGTCGCGCGTCCGACGCACGATGTCCACGGCGATCTCGAAATCGGCGTGCAGCCCCGGCCGTCCGTATGTGATGGAGCCGACGGCGAGGACTTCCTTCAAGAGCAGCAGCGTGGCGTTCAACGTCACCGGGCCCGTGAACAGCCCGAGCACCGAGATGCGGCCGCCCGGACGGACGAGCTGCACCGCCTGATTCAGGGTGTCCGCGCGGCCGCCGACGGTCTCGACGACCACGTCGGGCGGCGCCGCCACGGCCGCAGCGTTCACCGCGGTCGCGTCCGCGGCGTCGAGCGCCCGCGCGCCGAGCGCCTCGGCCGCGGCCCGCTGATGGGCGTGGCGCGCCGTCACGGTCACCTCCGAGGCGCCCATGGCCAGCGCCGCGACGGCGCTCACGAGGCCGATGGTCCCACCGCCCAGCACGAGCACGCGTTCGCCGCCCTCCAGGCGGACGAGCCGCAGGCCGTGGACGGCGACCGCCACCGGCTCCACCAGCGCGCCGAGCTCGAACGGCACGTCGTCGGGAAGCCGGTACACCATGCCCGCCGGAATGCGCACGTATTCGGCGAACCCGCCCGGCGCAAAGGTCCCGAGCAGTTTTCGTTCCGGGCAGAGCTGATAGCTCCCGCTGCGGCAGAAGGCGCAATGGCCGCACACGAGCAGCGGCTCGACGGCCACGCGGTCGCCCTCGCGGACGTTGGAGACGCCCTCGCCCAGAGCGGCGACCTCGCCCGCGATCTCGTGCCCCATCACGAGATTCGGCATCGCCGGAAACTCGCCCCGGTAGAAATGGAGGTCGCTGCCGCAGATGCCGCAGTTCCGGACGCGGACCAGCGCCTCCCCGGGGCCGGGGCTCGGCGCCTCTACCTCCCGAACGCTGAAGGAACCGGGGCCGTCGACGACGGCGGCGCGCATGGTGGGCATCGTTTCCTCCTGTGCCGACTGGGGGCCATTGTAAGCGGGGCGGCCTCAGAGGATAAGATCGAAGTGCCATGCGCGCGCTCAACCGGCCGACGTCCTGGTGGGGCTGGCACGGGTGGAACCACCCGCAGCCCATGTCCATCGTCGAGATCATCCGCGACGGCACCCTGCCGGAAGAGCTGGCGGCGCTGTTCTGGCTCGGGATCGAGCGGGGGGCGTCGTTCATCTTCGCGGCGGACCCGCCCGGCGCGGGCAAGACGACGCTCCTGACATCGCTCCTGCCGTTCGCGCATCCCGAGGCTGGCGCCTACTTCACCCGCGGCTGGGGCGAGACCTTCGATCTCCCGCCGCGGCCCGAGGGGCCCGCGCCGGTGTTTCTCCTGGTCAACGAGATGAGCGACCACCTGCCGGTGTACTCGTGGGGCCCCTACGTGGTGCGCGCGTTCGAGCTGCTGGCGCAGGGGTACGGCCTCCTGACCACCATGCACGCCGATGACTGCGAGGAGGCGCTGGCGCAGCTCGAGGAAGACAACGGCGTGCCCCGGCGGCACATCGCGTGCCTCACGTTCATCGTGCCTCTCGCCGTGCGCCACGGCGGCCCGGGCCGGGGAACGCTCCGCCGCGTCAGCGAGGTCGGCCTCGTGGGCCCCGACGGCGCCGACGGCTACACCCTGCGACGCATCGCCCGCTGGGACGCCGGGCAGGACGCCTTCGCCCTCTTCGAGCGCGAGGGCGATCGCGCCGCGGTGGCGAGCCGGCTGAGCATGACGGAGGATGCGTTCGACCGGGCTGTGGCGGAGCGTGCCGACTTCCTCCGGGGCCTGGTGCAGGCCGGCATCGCGGACACAGAAGAGGTGGAGGCGCGCGTCGACGCCTGGCGTCGCGCGTCGGCCTGAAACCGGCGGTTGTTCGCCGTTCGTCGCAACAGGTACAATCGCGACACCGCCGCCCCCTACGGGTGACGCCGACCGATCATTCGCGAGCGCGCCCGGCGCCCGCGCCCTTCAGAACGCCCGCCGGGCATCGCAGCCGCTCGAGGAGCGAACATGAAGGAATACACCACCGAGCGTATTCGCAACGTCGTTCTCCTGGGACACGGCTCGACGGGAAAGACGTCGCTGGCGGAGGCGGCGCTCTTCGCCACCGGCGCCATCAGCCGGCTCGGTAAGGTCGAGGAGGGCAACACCGTCTCCGACTACGACCCTGACGAGATCAAGCGGGGCATCAGCATCAACCTCGCCCTCGTTCCGTGCGAGTGGAAGGACCACAAGGTCAACCTCATCGACACCCCGGGCTACGCCGACTTCGTGGGCGAGGTCAAGGGCGGCGTCCGCGCTGCGGACGTGGGGCTCATCGTCGTCGACGCCTCGGCAGGCGTGCAGGTCGGCACGGAGCAGGCGTGGCGTCACGCCGGCGACGACGGCCTGCCCCGGGCGTTCATCATCAACCGGATGGACCGGGAGAACGCCGACTTCGCAAGCGCGCTCGAGGCCCTGCGCTCCGCCTTCGGAAAGCAGTGCGTCCCCGTGCAGATTCCCATCGGCGCGCAGGACGCCTTCCAGGGCGTCGTCGACCTCGTCGAGATGCAGGCCTACACCGGCGACGGTAAACAGGCCGGCCCCGTGCCGGAGTCCCTCGCGGCCGAGGCGGCCTCCTTCCGCGAGCAGCTCGTCGAAGTCGTGGCCGAGACCGACGACGAGCTCATCTCGAAGTATCTCGAGGGCGAAGAGCTGACCACGGAGGAGATCCAGCGCGCGCTCCGTCTGGGCGTCGCCGCCGGGACGGTGGTGCCGGTGTTCGTCGCCGCGGCCACGAAGACCATCGGCACGGCGCGCCTGCTCGACTCCATCATCGCGTACCTGCCGTCGCCTCTGGACCGCGGGGAGGCGTGGGAGACGGAGGACGGCAAGAAGCTGAAGGCGGACCCGGCGGGCCCGCTTGCAGCGCAGGTCTTCAAGACCGCGGCCGACCCGTATGTCGGCAAGCTCACGTACTTCCGTGTCGTCTCGGGGACCTTCAAGGGCGACTCGCACGTGTGGAACGCTAACCGCGGGGCCGATGAGCGCGTCGGCCAGGTCTTCGTGCCGAGAGGCAAGTCGCAGGAAAACGTCGCCCAGCTCGTCGCCGGGGACATCGGCGCGGTGGCGAAGCTCGCCGTCACGGTCACGGGCGACACCCTCTGCGCGAAGGACCGTCCGATCAAGCTGCGGCCCATCCGGTTCCCCGCGCCGAGCTACAGCGTCGCCATCGCCCCCAAGACGAAGGCCGACGTCGACAAGCTCGGGCCGGCTCTCCAGCGCATCGCGGAGGAGGATCCCACCGTCGTCGTGCAGCGCGAGCCGAGCACCGGCGAGACGATCCTCTCGGGTATCGGCGACTCGCACATCGACGTGACCATCGAGAAGATGAAGCGCAAGTTCGGCGTGGACGTCGAATCGCACCCGCCGAAGGTGCCCTATCGCGAGACCATCACGGCCACGGCGACGGCGGAGTACATCCACAAGAAGCAGACGGGCGGCCACGGGCAGTACGCGCGCGTCGCGATCAAGCTGGAGCCCCTCGAGCGGGGCAAGGGCTTTGAGTTCGTCGATCAGATCGTGGGTGGCGTGGTGCCGAAGCAGTACATCCCCGCGGTCGAGAAGGGCGTCCAGGAGGCGATGCAGGAGGGCGTTCTGGCGCACTACCCGATGATCGACGTGCGGGTCACGCTGTTCGACGGGAAGGACCACCCGGTCGACTCGTCGGAGATGGCGTTCAAGCTCGCGGCGGCGCAGGCGCTGAAGAAGGGCGCCGCCGAGGCCAAGCCGGTGCTGCTCGAGCCTATCGTCAAGCTGAAGGTGACGGTACCCGACGCCAACACCGGCGACATCATGTCGGACCTGAACGCGAAGCGGGCGAAGGTGCTGGGCATGACGCCGTCGGACGGGACGACGACCATCGAAGCGCTGGCGCCGCTGGCGGAAGTGCAGCGCTACGCCACCGACCTGCGCTCGATGACGCAGGGACGCGGCACCTTCCAGATGGAGTTCAGCCACTACGAGGAAGTGCCGCCGCACCTGGCGCAGAAAGTCATCGCCGAGGCCCAGGCCGAGCGCGGCTCGTAGCGGGGCCGGGTCGAGCGCCCGCCTCCTCTGCGGGTGCACGGCGCGACCGCGGGGCGAGACCGGCATGCGGACGGATGCCGTGGTCATGCTGGGTTCGCCTTTCGCGACTCCCTGCATGAAGGGCGGGCTTCAGCCTGCCCGGCGTGGCCCCATGGAGCGCCGGCCACGCTGAAGCGTTGCCTTCACAATGGGGGGACGTTGCGGCCGCCCCAATCCCTGCCCCCAATCCGCGCATGAAGGGCAGGCTTCAGCCTGCCCGGCCTGGCACCATGGACCGCCGGCCACGCTGAAGCGTGGCCTTCAGTGTGGAGGCAGCCGCACCCCGGGCGCAGGGGTCGGCCGCGCGGAAGGGAAGCCTTCACATGGGGAAGGCTGCGCTCGCCCCAATTCCTGCCCCCAATCCGCGCATGAAGGGCAGGCTTCAGCCTGCCCGGCGTCGCCCCATGGACCGCCGGCCACGTCAGTATGGGGCCGGGCGGCCTCCCGCGGAGGCGTGGGCCCGGGCAGGGTGAGGCTCGGCAGCGTCCCCAGTCGTAGTGCGGCGGCCGGACGCGTCGGAGTGCGACCCTGAGGCGCGACCCTTCCCCGCCGCGGGCGCCTTCCGTACCATGGGGTCGCATGGGCGGCGAACCGTTGCGCATCACCTTCCTCGGCTCGGGCAACGCCTTTTCGCCCGGACGGTACTGGTCGTCGTTCCTCGTGAACGACCGCTACCTGTTCGACGCCTCGCCCGTCACGCTGCCCCACCTCAAAATGCTGGGCAAGTCGCCCGACGACATCGAGGTCATTTTCATCACCCATTTCCACGCCGATCACTGGTTCGGCCTGCCGTTTCTCTTCCTCGAGTACGCCGAGCTCTCGCACCGGTCTGCGCCGCTCACCATCGTCGGACCGCCCGGCATCGAGGAGCGGGCGCGCGTCGTGACCGAGGCGGGGTTTCCCAACGTGTTCCGGAAGAAGGACCGCGGGTACCGGCTCGAATGGATCGAGGCCGAAGACGGCCTCGAGGCGCAGGCGGGGCCGCTCTGGTTCCGGGCGTATCGCGTCCAACACGTCGACTCCCTTACGTCGCTGGCCTATCGGGTCCAGATCGGCGGGCGGACGCTCGCCTACAGCGGGGACACGGTGATGTGCGACGCGCTGACGCCGCTTGCCGACGGGGCTGACGTGTTCGTGGTGGAGTGCTCGTGCTGGGAGGGCACGTGCGGCCCGCACCTCTGCCCCGATGACGTTCGGGAGCTCCGCCGCCGGATTTCGCCGCGGACGCGGTTCGTGCTCACGCATCTGGACCGGGGGGTCGGGTCGCTAGGCGACGACTTCCTGGTGGCGGAGGACCTGGCGACGATCACGTTGTGAACGCGGGCACAACCCCTTCCCGCAACGTGATTCGCCCCTGTAGGATGGGATCGCCCCCTGCGCCGTTCGGGAAAGGACGGAATCGATGGCGTACGGCGTCGGCGTGATCAAGGGCCTGATGGTGGTGCTGCGCCACCTCGGGAGAAAGCCGTTCACGGTCGAGTTCCCGGAGGAGGTGCGGCCCATTCCTCACCGCGCGCGGACCAGCCTGCTCTGGTTCGACGAGCGGTGCACGGGCTGCAGCACGTGCGCCCAGGCGTGCCCCGACGGCTGCATCCTGGTGGAGACGCGGCCCAACCCCGACGGCACCCTCACCAAGGTGCGGTACGAAATCGACTTCCGCATCTGCATGTACTGCGGGCTGTGCACCGAGGCGTGCCCGTACCTGGCCATCCAGCCGGGCGGGCCGTTCCGCGACGCCGCGTACAACTTCGACGACATGCACCACGACAAGTACAAGCTCACCCGAACGGCGCACGAGTACCTGCGGACGCACGACTACCGGTATCCCCATGGCCAGCGCGCGCCGCAGCAGGTCATCGAATTCATCGAAGCGGAGGCTCGCGGCGAGTTCGCCCCACCTCCGCCGGGCACGCACGCGCAGATCCCCGCGCAGGTGCCCGGCTTCTCGCCCGAGGCCGAGGGGCGGGTAGCAGAGACGGAAGCGGCGTGAGCGAGGTCACTCTCAGCATCGACGGTCGCGATATCCGGGCCGAAGCGGGCGCCCCGCTGGTCGAGGTCATCAAGCGCGCCGGCATCTGGATCTCGAACCTGTGCTATATCGACGGCCTACCGCCGTACGCGGGCTGCCGGACCTGTCTGGTCGAGATCGAGGGTGCGCGCGGCCTGCAGCTCGCCTGCACCACGGCCGTCCGCGAAGGCATGGTCGTACGCACGTGGTCGGACGAGATCAAGGCGGCCCGCCAGGCTGTCGTCTCCCTCATCAACGCCAACCACCCGGACCGCTGCCTGACCTGCCACCGTCGCGTGAAGTGCATGCCCGGCGACATCTGCCTTCGCGACGACGTCGTCACCCATCGCTGTCTGACGTGCGCGAAGAACTACCGGTGCGAGCTCCAGGACACCAACATCCTGCTGGGAATGGGGGACGACAGCGTCGAGCCGTGGGAGGGCGAGAACCGCACCTACTATCACGGCCCGATCCCCGAGCCCGACCGCGCGAACCCCTGGCTCGAGTTCGACCCGCAGATGTGCATTATTTGCACGCGGTGCGTGCGCGCCTGCGACGACATCCGGCAGACCGGCGCCATCACGCTCGCGGGCCGCGGCTACACCACCCGGATCGCGTTCGGCAGCGGGGGCGCCGTGCATGAATCCAACTGCGACTTCTGCGGGGCCTGCATCGACGTCTGCCCCACGGCGACGCTCCTCGAGAAGCCGAACAAGTGGATCGCGCGGACGGAGGACTGGACGCCGACCGTCTGCAACTCCTGCTCTGTCGGCTGCACGCTGAGCGTCGGCGCGCGACAGGGCCGGGCGGTGATGGTGAAGCCCGACCGCCTGAATCCCGTGAGCTTCGACCAGATCTGCGTCCGCGGGCGCTTCCACTACGACGCCATCTCCCATCGCGAGCGGCTGACGCGCCACCTCGTCCGCAAGGGCGACACGTTGGTCCCGGCTTCCTTCGAGGAAGCCGCCGGGACGCTCATCGACCGCCTCCAGGACATCGTGAAGCGCCACGGCGCCGAGTCGGTGGCGTTCCTCGGCTCGCCGTTCCTGACGACCGAGGAGAACTACCTGACGCAGAAGCTGGCGCGCGAGGTTATCGGCACGCCACACGTCGACAGCAGCCACGGGCCGCTCAATCGCGCCGTCGCGCGGGCGCTGCGCGACGCCTTCGGGACCGACGCGCTTCCGGCCTCGATGGAAGGGCTCGATCGAGCGGCGGCCATCGTGGTCATCGCCGATGATCTCGAGTCGAGCCACAACGTTGCGGCGCTGCGAGTGAAGCAGGCGGTCCGCCAGAACGGCGGACGTCTGGCGCTCGTGAGCCCGCACTGGGGCGAGCTCGCCGATTTCACGGAGCCGTACGGCGGCGTGTGGCTGCGCCCGGCGCCCGGCGCCGAGGCCGCAGCCGTCGCCGCGCTCGCCGCAGCCATCGCGAAGCAGCGCGCCGCCGAGGGCGGATCGCAGGCCTACACCGGGGTCGAGGGAGACCTCACGGCGGCCCCGGCGGTCGATGTGCCGGAGCTGGAGAAGGCGGCGGCGCTGCTCGCGCAGGTGGCGTCCGACCCGAACGCCGACGTGCGCGTCCTCTACGCGCCGAACCCGGTGGGCGCCGACGCCGCCGCCGAGGGCGCGAGGGCCGCGGCGAACCTGGCGATGGCTCTCCGGGGCGCCGACGCCCCGCGCTGCCTCGTGGTCCTGCCGACGGAGGCGAACGTCAACGGCATGCGCGACGCCGGCGTCGAGCCCGAGGGAGGGCTGCCGTTCGAGGAGATGATCGCGGCGGTGGAGCGGGGCGCCCTCAAGGCGATGGTCGCTGTGGGCGACAACCCGCTGATGTCGGCCCCTGACTCGGCGCGCGTGCGGGCGGCGCTCTCGAAGCTGGAGCTCCTCGCCGTCGTGGACGGAACGCTGACCGACACCGCGAAGCTCGCGCATGTCGTGCTCGCCGACGCGCCCACCTACGCCAAGGACGGCGTCTTCGTGAATGCGGAGCGCCGCGTGAGCCGGCTGCGCCCTGCCATCGAGCCCGACGGAGACGCGCGGCCCGCGCTCGACCTGCTGCTCTTGCTGGCCAAGCGCTTGAACGCCGGATGGACCTTCGAGTCCGCGGCTGATGTGATGGAGGAGCTGGCCTCCCGCGTCCCGCGGTACGCCGCCGCCCGCTACGGCGAGGAGACCCGCTGGGGGAAGGTCCGGGTCATCGAGGAGCCGTCCCGGTGCGTCGCCCAGCCCGTGGCGTCTCCCTCCGCGCCCGGCGGCGCGAAGGGCGCGCTGGTCCTGTTCACCGCCCGCACGTTGTACACGTCCTGGGAGGGGGCGTCCATCCACTCGCCCGAGGCGGACAAGCTGCACCGGGAAGAGTTCGTCCAGATGAACCCGGCCGACGCCGTCGAGCTCGGGGTCTCGCAGGGCGACGAGGTCGCGCTGCGCAACGGCGACGCCGAGCTCGTCATGCGGGTCGAGGTGACGAACGCGGTGCCGCGCGGCACCGTGTTCGTCCCGTGGTACTACGACGGCGGCGCCGTCGCTGCGCTCTTCACCGGGGACACGGCGCGCACCGGCCTCGCGCCCGTGGCCGTAGGCGTGCGCGAGCGCGTCTGACCTCGCTTCGCTCTCCGCTCGCGGCGAGTCTTACAGCACGACCAGATTGTTCCGGTGGACCACCTCGGCGCCGTAGTCGTGCCCGAGGATCTGGGCCACCCGGTCGGAGCGGGCCCCGCGGATGGCGAGGACCTCCTCGGCGTCGTAGTTGGTGATGCCGCAGGCGATGCGCTGGCCGGCGGGGTCGTAGATGTTGACGGCGTCGCCGCGGCGGAAGGCGCCGCTCACCTCGCGCACGCCCGCGGGCAGCAGGCTGCTGTGGCGCTCGCGGATCGCCCTGGCGGCGCCCTCGTCGACGACGATGCGCCCGCGGGCCGCGAGGCCGGCCAGCATCCACCGGCGGCGGCTGTCGAGACGGGCCGACGCCGGGAACCGCGTCCCGAGGGCTTCCCCGCGGGCGAGCCGGACCAGCGCGTCGGGCTCGTGGCCGCTGGCGATGACGGTGTCGGCGCCGCCGGCGGTGGCGAGCTTCGCGGCCTGCAGCTTCGTGATCATGCCGCCCGTCGCCCGCTCGCTCCCGGCGCCGCCCGCCATGCGCTCGATGCGCTCGTCGATGCGCTCGACGAGCTCGACCAGCTTCGCGTCTGGATGCTTGCGGGGGTCGGCCGTGAAGAGCCCCGGCGTGTCGCTCAGCATCACCAGCAGGTCGGCGTCCACCAGATTCGCCACCAGCGCCGAGAGGTTGTCGTTGTCGCCGATGGTGGCCCCTTCGATCTCCTCGACCGCCACCACATCGTTCTCGTTGATGATGGG
>DATLZC010000200.1:0-4462 GCA_035574215.1 Dehalococcoidia bacterium
CGGGCTGCCGAAGGCCTCGAGGACCATCGCCTTCGACCCTCCCGAAGCAGCGCGCGATGCCGCGTCGTCGCCGGAACAGGCGGGGCGCGGCCTCGCGCTGCTGGTACAGGGGGACCGACGATGGCCACACGACACGCCAACACTTCTTCACGCACATCCGCCCGAGAACAGATGATCATCCGGCATATGCCGCTCGTGACGTTCGTCGTCGGACGAATGTCGGGCGACGGGCAGCGAACGCTGGGTCTCGACCGTGAGGACGCGATCAGCTACGGGATCGAGGGCCTGATTCAAGCCGTCGACAGCTTCGATCCGTCGCGCGGCACGAGCTTCGCCAGCTTCGCCATCCGTCGCATTCGGGGCGCCGTGCTGGACGCGATCCGCAAGGCCGATCCGCTGCCCCGGAGTGTGCGGAAGTCGGCGCGGGAGATCGATCAGGCGACGCAGGAGCTCGCCGCGCAGCTCGGACGGTGGCCCACGCATCGCGAGCTCGCGCTTCGGCTCGGCATCTCGCCCGACGAGCTGTCTGCCCTGCAGAAGAGCTCGGGCTCGCGCTTCGTGTCGCTGGAGCAGGCGCTCCAGGACCGCGCCGGCGACGGCAGCAGCGTGCACGAACCCGCGGACGACGACGAGCTGGGCAACCCGGAAGCCGCGGCGGAGTTCGAGGCGTCGATGACGTTGCTGCGCGAGGCGCTCCGGCAATTGCCGCCGCGCGACCGGCGCATCCTGTTAATGCGCTACGCCGAACAGCGCCCCTTCCATCAGATCGGCGAGGCGATGGGGCTGTCCGAATCACGGGTCTGCCAGATCCACAAGCGGATCCTGGCTACCCTGCGCCGCCGCCTCGCGGTCGCGATGGAAGAGGCCGCGTGAAGGGTCTTCCGTCGCTACGGGCGGAGGCGCGCGCTGCCGATACTTAGGTCGAAAGCGCGCGCCTGTTCGCGCCCGGAGCACGTATGCCGTTCGCCGACCAGTACGCGAACCCGGATTCGCGCCGGGGTCCCCTGGACCGATTGAGCGTCGTCGAACCCTCGGGGACGGCGTCCGCGGACGCCGCCGAGCCGGAGGCCGAGCGCGTTCCGCTGCGCCTCGCGGTGTACATCGCGCTGGTGGTGGCGGCGGGCGCCGCCGCGGTGATCGCTGGCATCCCCACCCTGAGCGCCCACGACCTCGCCGGGCTCATCGCGCTGGGCGTGTTGTCGTTCGTGCTGGAGCGGCTCGAGACCAATGTCTACGACGACTGGCGGTTTTCGATGTCGGACGCGCCGCTCTTCGCCATCGCGATGCTGTACGGACCCGGCGCCGCCGCCATCGCGTTTCCTGTTGTGTCGGTTCTCGCTGACGTGATGCGGCATCGTCTGCCCTGGTATCGAAATCTGTTCAACCTCGGTTTTCTGGCTGTCTCTGCGTCGGTGGCGGGTTGGGTGTACACCGGATTGTTGGACGAGCCTCGGGAGGGCGGCGGCTTTTTGATCCCTGTGACTCTCGTCGCAGCAGTCGGCGCCTACGCCACGAATGCGGCGCTGTTGAGTTTTCGCGTGACATTGGCGAAAGGATGGTCGCCCTGGAAGGTCTTCAAAGAAGACCTCATGTGGACGTTCCCGCACTACATTGTGCTGGGGTTCTTAGGCCTGGCGTTAGGGGTCGGCTACGTAGCTCTCGGCTTCTTCGGGCTGCTGGTCTTCCTCGCACCGCCCTTGATGATGCAGTTCGCGATTCGACAGTACGTCGCGAACACCGAAAGGACGGTCGGCGAGCTGCGCGAGAAGAACGCCGAGCTCGAATCGGCGAACCAGAGTATCCTCCGCATGTCGCAACGGCTCCAGGAGACGTACGAAGGGACGCTGGAAGCTCTCGTGTCCGCCCTCGACGCCCGCGACCGCGAAACCAAGGGCCATTCGCTCCGGGTGATGCAGTACACCATGGACATCGCTCGGGCGCTGGGCATTCCCGAAGGATCACAGGAATGGAACGACATTCAGCGGGGCGCGCTGCTCCACGACGTGGGCAAGATCGGCGTGGCCGATAGCATCCTCCACAAGCCGGGTCCGCTCACGCCCGAAGAGTGGGTCGAGATGAAGAAGCATCCTCGGATCGGATTCGAGATGCTGCAGGATATCCCGTTCCTGGCCGGGGCTGCCCGCATCATCGAGGCGCACCACGAGCGCTTCGACGGCAAGGGGTACCCGAAGGGGCTCGCTGGCGACGAGATTCCGCTCGGGGCCCGCATCTTCGTCATTGCCGACACGTTCGACGCTATGACATCGGACCGGCCGTATCGGCGGGCGCTGCCGCCGGAGGTCGCGCGAGACGAAATCGTCAAGAACAGCGGGACGCAGTTCGACCCTGTCGTCGTTCAGGCCTTCCTGTCCGTCTATCCCCGATGGGCGACCATGAAGCGAGCGGACAAGGCGGACGAGGAGAAGGCGGAACGCCGAGTGGCTTGAACGGCATCTTCACAGAGATAACGAGAAAGCCGGGCTCGAAGCCCGGCTTTCGTGCTTCTATTCTCCGTCCTCTACCACTTCATTGCGAGAACGGACGCGACGGCCAACGCCGCGATCAACAGCTTCTTCATCTCGCCCTCTCTTTCTTGCCGGGCGTTCGGTCCCGGCCCACGCTCTTCTCCCCGCCTCGGATACCGACGGGTCGGTATCTCTATAGTCCAGTCACCTCGTTTTGTCAAGCCCCTGCCGGGGAAATTTCGTGAACGTTTCGAATTCGATTGCGCCCGGCTCAACACGCGAGGGCGCCGGCCGATGTTCTTCTACGGAAGGAGGCGCCGATGGCCGGTCACGACGCCAACGTCCTCCGGGACCGCATCTTGCAGGCCGCGCTCGGCATGTTCGCCCTCAAGGGCTTCGACGACACGAGCATGGAGGACATCGCCCTGGCCATCGGCTGCTCGAAGGGCGGCCTCTACTACCACTTCCGAGACAAGGAGCAGCTCTTCGCGAGCGTCGTCGAGCGCTGTCGCGACGCACGAACGCTGCAGGAGCGCCGCGTGCTTACCGAGGCGTGGGCGCTCGCGTCGCGATCGGAGCGGATTCGGCAGGCCATTCTCGCGGCCGACCCGGGCCGGAACGCGCCCTCGCTGCTGGACGCCACCCTCGCCCGGGGTTGGATGGTGCGGGAGCAACTCAACGACGAGCCCTTCCGTCCCGCGGCGCTGGCCATGTTGCTCCACTCGCAGCCCACGGAAGCGTCGGAGACGTCGCCCGGTACCGAACAGGAGTCGCAAGAGGAAGAGGAGACTCAGGACGCCCGCAGCCAGGCCTGACGGCGTCGCTCCCGTTCGGCCTGCGCGCGCTCCAGGTCGAGCTGAGCCTCCGCGATGAGCTGGGTAGCGCTCACGGCACGCGGTCCCAGCGCCGCGGCGCCTGCGCACACCCCGGTCCAGATGGTGATGGCGCGGCCGCGGACCTCGACCTGGGCCGGCTCCTTCGTGAGCGCGTGCTCGACCCGCTCAATGAACGCCCGCGCGCCCGTTTCGTCACAGTCGAGGAGCAGCACCGCGAAGGCGTCGTCTTCCCAGCGCGCGAGTACGTCGTAGCCGCGCTTGCTCGCTGCGATCAGGTTGAGGATGTGCCGCAGGACACCGTCGCCCGCCGCGCGTGTGTAGGTGCGATTGATGTCGTCCAGGTTGTTCACGTCGAACAGGGCGATGGCGATGGAGCCGCCGAAGCGCGTCGCCCGCGCGACTTCCTCGCCGACTCGGAAGGCGAACGTCTCCGCGCCGGGCAGTCGCGCCAACGGGTCGTCCGCCGGTGGGGTGACCGCGCGGGAGCCGCGGCGGCGCCACGCGCGCACGAGCGGCGCGCCGGCAGCAACGCCGAATAAGCCTGCGAGCGCGAGACCCACCGACAGGGCGCCCCAGGGGAATCGGAAGAGCTCGCCGGCGATGGCGGCGACCAGCGCGCCTGTCGCCAGCAGTCCGATGGCCAGCACGGCGATCTCTCGGCCGCTGTACACCCGGTAGACGTCGGCGAGGCGGAGTCCTGGCTCCGGCCGGGGCGGCCTCTCCAGAGGCTTCATCGTCACGCGTCGTCCTCCACTCTCTTATCGGCCCCGAGCGCCCCGAACCGAAGGGCGCGCGCGGGCGTTGTCGGGCCGGCGGGGGGTTGAGTATGATGGTGACGCAATTCCGGGAGGAGAAGGGCCGCATGCAGATCGATTGGAGCAAGACCATCGATGAGATCTTCGCGGACAAGCTCACTTGTCTGCGGTGCGGCGTGCTGACCACGCAGGTCGTGGCCGGCTACACCCGCGCGCCAGAGGCCGCGAACTACGCTCCCCGCTGTCACCACTGCACTCGGAAGGAGGACTGCGACGCCCGCAAGCTCGTCATCGTGTGCGAGACCTGCGCGAAGGAGCTGCGCCTGCGCGCCAAGCCGGTCGACGAGGTCGGCATGATGACGATGCTGCTCAACGATTGCCGGAAGGACCTCGAGGACTGCCTCGA
>DATLZC010000201.1:0-10799 GCA_035574215.1 Dehalococcoidia bacterium
CACGGGTCCCACTCCGCGGCTGCGGCGTCACCGGACGCGGGTCGCCACGAGCCAGTCGTTCGCTCAGGGCTCACGATGTTGTATCCAAGGGAAGCGGCGCCGGGAGATGACAAGCGCCGGAATGTGCGGTCGTCAGGGTCGGTTCAATCGCTACTTGCATACCCCAAAGCCTCACCTGTGTCAAGAGATTCCACCGAATCCTGCGGAAAAGGCGCCCCTCGTACGGGACGGCAGCCACGGACGGACAGACCAAGCGACCTCAGCCACGCTGAAGCGTGGCCTTCATGTGGGACAGGGTGACGTCTCGCGCGTGCGTCGGCCGCAGCGAAGGGTCGCTCTCACCAAAGAAGGCCACCCTTCAGGGTGGCCTTGGATCCATGGCCGGCGCCCGGCCCACGGGCCATGAACCCTCAGCCACGCTGAAGCGTGGCCTTCATACGGGACAGGGTAACGTCGTGCACGTGCGTCGGCCGCGGCGAAGCGTCGCTCTAACCACTGAAGGCCACCCTTCAGGGTGGCCGTCGACCCATGGCGGGGACGCGGCCCACGGGCCGGGGAACAGACCCGCGCCCACGCTGAAGCGTTGCAGGCGTTCGTCCGATGGGGGTGAACGTCATCGAGTGGAGAGGAGTCCCACAGGGACTCATTCGCGGCGGGCCACATGGGCGGCCTGGGCGCGCGGGCGAGTTCCTTGACGCCCCTTCCGGGCGCTTCCTATGCTGAAGTGCCTCCTTTCGCGAGCGGGGGTAGCTCAGTCTGGCAGAGCTCCTGCCTTCCAAGCAGGCTGTCGCGGGTTCGAGTCCCGTCCCCCGCTCCACGTTTCTTCCTCCGTCGCGCCCGTTGGCTGTGACATACTCCCCGGCGACGCGCTGTCTGTGGTGGGCGATGCCCGGCGCTGGCGGGGCCGTCCGGCTCAGGCCTCGCGCACCTCATACAGGCGCACCGGGTCTTCGAATCCCCGTAGCTCCACATCGCCGATGTTCACGAATCGGAATCCTTTCCCGGCGGCGAGCTCGCGCACCACGTTGGTGGCCAGTATCTGACCCGGCTCCGCCGTCGCGCAGACGCGGGCGGCGAGTTGCACGGCCGTGCCGAACAGGTCCGCATCCTCCGCGACCGGCTCGCCCGCGTTCAACCCGATACGAAGGTGAACGGCGGCATCGGGATGCGGTGGCTCGTACCGCGCGAACGCCGCCTGCACCGCGATGGCGCACCGCAGCGCTTTGCTAGCGGACGTGAATGAGGCCATGATTCCGTCGCCCGTGTGTTTGATCTCGGAGCCCTCGTGCTCCTCCAGGGCCTGCCGGATGATCCGATTGTGGGCCCGGAGAATCGCCTGCGCAGCCTCGTCTCCCAGCCGCTGGGTCAGGGTCGTGGAGCCTTCCATATCGGTGAACAGGATGGTCACCAGGCCGGACGCGGGACCGGACAGTGCCCCGGCGCGCGGCCGACCCTCGTTCAGGAACTCTCGTATCGCTTGCACGTACTTCTCGTACGCGGGCTCGGCCGTCAGCAGGACGTGATTCCTTCCTTCCAGCGACAGGAGGCGAGCTCCGGGGATGAGAGCCGCGACTTCGCGTCCGCGGTGAAAGGGGACAGCCGTGTCGCCCCGACGGTGGATGACCAGGGTTGGCGCCCCGATCCGAGGGGCCAAGGACGTGACGTCGATGTCCTGGAGTTGCCTAACGAACGCGGCTGCCGTGTGCGGCGACGCGCACACTCGCTGCATCTCGGTCCACAGACGCATCGCCTCCGTGTCGGCATCTGGCATGAACAGAGCGGCGAAGTATTGCCGGGCGGCGGGACTGTCCAGTCCCCAGCCCGTCCGCACCAATGTGATAGCCGCTTCGAAGGCCTCACGGTGCGACTCCCGGTCCAGGTGATAGAGAGGACGGCCCCACACGCCGTACAACACAAGGCGCTCCACTCGCTCCGGGTACCGAACGGCGTACGCAATGGCCGTCGCGCCCCCTTCGGACTGCCCCAGAAGCGAGAACCGCTCGAGGCCCAGGACATCCACCACCGCCTCGAGATCCCTGAGTTTCGCCTCGACCGAGAAGTCGGCGATGTCCCGGTCGGACAGGCCCATTCCCCGTCCGTCGTACCGGACGATGAGATGGCTGTCTGCGAGCGCTTCGAGGCTGCGCCACAGGAAGTGGGGCTGGCCCCACTCGAACTCCAGGTGCGAGAACCAACCGGCGACCCTGACCAGAGGCGGTCCCTGACCGAAGGTGGCGTACGCGATGCGCACACCATCGGCGGTGGTGCAGAAGCGGATCTCCTGTTCCATGCCAGCGGCCTCTTCAGTAGTTCGGCCATCATAGCCCCGGGACCGTAAGGCGTAAAGCGCAGCCCTCGTCCAGCGGGCCGGCAGCGGCGTTTGACCGAGCGGCGGCCGCCCTGACCCATGATGCCCGCGCGGTGGCGGCTGACGACGGGAAGCGCGGCGGGCCTAGCCGCGGGCCGGCTGCTTCGCCCGGACGAGAGAGCCCCTTCCGCCCCTGGATCCCGCCGAGATGCGCCGCTCTCGCTGGCCGATGCGGGATTCGTGCTGTAGAGTACGCGAAACGAGAGCGCTCGAAGCGGCGTTGTAGCAGACGGACGACAGGGGGAGCGATCGGGCCGTCCGCGTTCTGGGGGAGAGGAAGCGGGTTGCGTCCATGAATTGGGGTCCCAGTCGATTCGTGGTCGCAGGCGCGGTCGCCTGCGCGCTTCTGTCATTCACCGTAACGCACACCACCGCGCAAACCAGGAAGGCCGTCGTCGAAGCCGAGGCCAGACGAACGGAGCGAGAGGGCCAGGAGGTCATCCAGGTCGATGTCCTCGTCCGCAACGTCGAAGACCTCGGCGCCTTTGAATTCGTGCTGACCTTCAACGGCGATCTGCTCGAGGTGGGGCCGGACTCGGTGGTCGAGGGGCCGTTCCTGGGCTCGACCGGACGGCAGACGTACTGCCCCGAGCCCACCATCGACAGCAATGCCCTCCGCTACGCGTGCGTAACGCTGGGGCCGACGCCGCGGCAGGGCGCCAGCGGTGAGGGGTTGCTGGCGTCGGTGTTCTTCGAGCCCAAGGGTTCGGGCGAAGCCTCCATCGAGTTCACCCGGGCGCAGCTCTCCACGCCACCGGGGGAGAGCATCGACGCCGAGTGGCGCGCCGGACGCATCGAACTCGAGTCGAGCGGCGGGTTCCCGCTGTGGGCATGGGCGCTGGTGGGCGTGGCGGGCGTCGCAGCGCTCGCGGCCGTCGGTGGGACCGTCGCCGCCCTCTTGGCCCGGCGGGCCGGCGCAACATCCGGTATCGACATCGCGCCTCGCTGAGGTCCGCCGCCCGCTTGTGGTGCGCCCGCCGGTCTGGTAGACTCCCGTCGACCCGCACGGGGTGGGTTCAACGACGACGGCCTTTTAATCCGGTCCCGTGAGGCCGGGAAAGGACCAAACGATGCGGCGCCCCGCCGCCTTCGAACGCACGCACGTACGCGAGGAGCGCCTCTCGCCCGTCCGCTGACGCGGCGCAGAGGCGGTTTTTTATGCGCGAAACGCTCCTGATGAACGAGCAGGACATTCGTCGCGCCATCGTGCGCATCGCGCACGAGATCGTCGAGCACAACCGGGGGGCTGAGAACCTCGTGTTCGTGGGCATGCGCACCCGCGGCGTGCCCCTGGCCCGGCGGCTCGCCGACGCCATCCGCTCGTTCGAGCGGGTCGACGTCCCCATCGGGGCGCTCGACATCGGCTTGTACCGGGACGATCTGCCCGAGCGGGGCATCGAGGTCACCATCAACCCGAGCGAGGTGCCGGACATCCACGGCAAGCGGGTCGTGCTGGTGGACGACGTGCTCTACACCGGCCGGAGCGTTCGCGCGGCGCTTGACGCCCTCATCGACTTCGGCCGGCCCGACCGTATTCAGCTCGCCGTGCTGGTGGACCGCGGACACCGGGAGCTGCCCATCAGGGCGGATTTCGTCGGGAAGAACATCCCGACCTCGCGCGGCGACGAGGTCATCGTCCGCCTCCGGGAGACGGACGGCGTGGACGAAGTGGTGATGATTGCGGGGGAGCGGTGATGATGGTGAACACGCGAGCGGGCGGCCGGAAGCGCGGGGCGACGGAAGCGGCGCTCGAACGCCCCGAAGCGCCAGGGCTGGCGCCCGCCCAGACGGGCCGGTGGCGGCGGCGCCATTTGCTGGACCTCGACGAGCTCACGCGCGACGAGATCGAGCTCGTGCTGGACACGGCCGAGGCGATGCGCGAGGTGTTGCAGCGCGAGGTGCCTCGCGTCCCCGCGCTGCGGGGCACCACCGTCGTCACCCTGTTCTACGAGGCGAGCACGCGCACGCGGGCGTCGTTCGAGCTGGCGGCGAAGGTGCTGGGCGCCGACGTTATCAACGTCTCGGCGTCGGCGAGCAGCGTGACGAAGGGGGAGTCTCTCATCGACACGGTGAAGACGCTGCGGGCCGTGGGCGCCGACGTGCTGGTGATGCGGCACAGCGCTTCCGGCGCGCCGTACCTGGCGGCTCGCTACGCCGATTGCAGCGTGGTCAACGCGGGTGATGGCTGGCACGCGCACCCGACCCAGGCGCTGCTCGATCTGTTCACCCTCCGCAGCCGCTTCGGGGACGTGCGGGGCCTGAAGGTGGTCATCGTGGGCGACGTGTTGCACAGCCGCGTGGCGCGCTCGAACCTGTGGGGCCTGACGGCCATGGGCGCCGAGGTGGTCGTGTGCGGGCCGGCGACGCTGCTCCCGCGAGGACTGCGCCCCGAGGACCGGCCCGACGCCCCGTCCGAGGATGCGCTCCCGCCCGTGCGCGTCGAAACCGACCTCGACGAGGCCATCCGCGACGCGGACGTCGTGATGGCGCTGCGCATGCAGCTCGAGCGGCAGGAGGCGGGCTTCGTACCCAGCCTGCGCGAGTACAGCCGCCGGTATCAGGTCAACGAAGAGCGTCTCGCCCGCGCCGCGAGCCACGTCGTGGTGATGCACCCGGGCCCCATGAACGAGGGGATCGAGATCTCGGCGAGCGTCGCCCACGGCGTGCGATCGCTGGTCGAAGAGCAGGTGCGCAACGGCGTCGCCGTCCGCATGGCGGTCCTGTACCTGCTCGCGAGGAGGGCGGCGTGAGCGAGCGGCTCGTCATCCGCGGAGGGCGCGTCATCGATCCCGCCTCGGGCGTGGACCTGGTGGGCGACGTCATCATCGAAGATGGCCGCATCGCTGGCGTCGGCCCCTCGGGCTCTGGCGGCGAGCCTGCGGAGGTCGTGGACGCCGCGGGGCTCGTGGTGACGCCGGGCTTCGTGGACCTGCACACCCACCTTCGCGACCCCGGGTTCGAGTACAAGGAGACCATCGAGACGGGAACGAGGGCGGCGGCCCGCGGCGGCTTCACCACCGTCTGCGCGATGCCGAACACGCAGCCCCCGGCCGACAGCCGCGCGACCATCGAATACGTCGTCCGGACGGCGGCGTCGCGGGGCTGCGTCCGCGTGCTGCCCATCGGCTGCGTGACGAAGGGTCGGGCGGGGAAGGAGCTGGCGGAGCTCGCGGACCTGGCGGAAGCGGGCGCTGTCGCCTTCAGCGACGACGGCGATTGTGTCGCCGACGGCGGGGTCATGCGACGGGCGCTGCAGTACGCCTCCGCGCTCGGCCTCGCGGTCATCCAGCACGCGGAGGATCCCGCCCTCTCGCGGCGTGCGCCGATGCACGAGGGCTGGGTGGCCACGCGCCTCGGGCTCGCCGGCCAGCCGGCGGCAGCGGAGGAGAGCGTGGTCGCGCGCGACATCGCGCTGGCCGAAGAGCTGGCGCGGGCCGGGTTCCCGGTGCGGCTGCACATCGCCCACGTGAGCGTGAAAGGCGCCGTCGAGGCCATCGCGCTCGCCCGCGCCCGTGGCGTGCCGGTCACGGCCGAGGTCACGCCGCAGCATCTGACGCTCACCCACGAGGCGGTGGCGTGGCGGGACGGCGACGGGAGCTTGGCGTACGACACCTACGCGAAGGTGAATCCGCCCTTGCGGACGAGAGAGGACGTGCGGGCGTGCGTGGCCGCGCTCGCCAGCGGCGCCATCGACGCCGTCGCGACGGACCATGCGCCGCACGCGAGCGTCGAGAAGGACTGCGAGTTCGACCAGGCCGCGTTCGGCATCAGCGGGTTGGAGACGGCGCTCGCCCTGGCGCTCACGCTGTATCACGAACGCCAGGTCGACCTGCCGCGGCTGGTGGAGGCGCTAACCATCGGCCCCGTGCGGGCGCTGGGCCTCGACCGGTTCGAGCCCGGCGTCGGAACGCTGCGCCCCGGGGCCCCGGGGGACGTCACAGTGTTCGACCCCGACGCCGCGTGGGTCGTCGACCCTGAGGCCTTCGCGTCGAAGGGCAAGAATACGCCCCTGGCAGGCAGGACGTTGCGCGGGAAGGTGGTCGTCACGGTCGTGGGCGGGCGCGTCGCGCACCGTGAGGGCGCCGCGGCGACAGCGAGCGGAAGGCTGACGGGATGACCGAGAAGGCGTTGCTGGTGCTGGAAGACGGCGCGTGGTTCGAGGGGAAGCCCTTCGGGGCCCGCACGCGCGCCCATGGCGAGGTCGTCTTCACGACGGCGATGACGGGGTATCAGGAGGCGCTGACCGATCCCTCCTTCGCCGGCCAGATCCTCGTAATGACGTATCCCCTCATCGGGAACTACGGCGTGTGCGACGCCGACGTCGAATCGCGCCACGTGCAGGTGCGGGGCTTCGTCGTCCGGGAGGTCTGCGACGAGCCGAGCCACTGGCGAGGCGAGGCGACCGTCGATCGCTATCTCGCCGAAGCCGGTGTGCCCGGGATCGCCGGCGTCGACACGCGCGCCATCACGCGGCGCCTGCGGTCGGGCGGCGTGCTCATGGGGACCATCACGTTCGACGAAACGCCGGAGGAGGCGCTGGCCCGCCTCAGGGAGATGCCCCGCTACGAGAACACCGACTTCGTGCCCTGGGTGAGCGCCCGCAGGCCCTACCCGTGGGGCGACCCCGCGGCGAGGCGCCACGTGGTCGTCCTCGACCTCGGGGTCAAGTACAACATTCTCCGTTGTCTGGAGCGGGTGGGTTGCCGGAGCACGGTTGTGCCGTGGGACACGCCGGCCGCCGACATCATGGACCTGCGGCCGGACGGCGTGCTTATCTCGCCGGGCCCCGGCGACCCCGCGCTGTTGGATTCCGTGACGAAGACGGCGGCCGCGCTGGTCGGGAAAACGCCGATCTTCGGCATCTGCCTCGGCCACCAGGTGCTGGGGCGGGTCTTCGGGGCGACGACGTTCAAGCTGAAGTTCGGGCACCGCGGCGCCAATCATCCTGTGCGGGATGCGGCGACGGGCCGGGTGCACATCACGGCGCAGAATCACGGCTACGCGGTCGACGGCGATGGCCTCTCGGCGGACGTCGAGGTGAGCCATGTGCATCTGAACGACGGCACGATCGAGGGCCTCAGGCACCGGCGCGAGCCCGTGATGACCATCCAGTACCACTCGGAGGCGTCGCCGGGCCCGTGGGACAACATGTATCTCTTCGACCGGTTCGTGGCCCTCATGGAGGAGGTCGCAGCGCGGTGAGCGGCCGCCGCGCGGAAGGAGCGAGCGATGGGTGAGCCCGTGTATCGGCAGGCGACCATTCACGACGCTGAGGCGATCGCCGAGATCATCGCCGCCGTCGTCAAGGAGCCCAATCCGGTGGGCTTCGACCACGCGCTCACCCCGGACGAGGTGCGGACGTGGCTGACGAGGCTCGGCGGCGAGGGCGGCGTGTTCCTCTGCATCATCGACGGCAAGGTCGCGGGGTTCAGCGCGCTCGACTTCGATACCCACGAGCCGGAGCGCGGCGTGCTCGGGGTGTGGGTGCTTCCCGAGTACCGGCGCCGGGGGATCGGGACGGCGCTGGCCGAGTACGCCCTCGGCTTCGCCCGGGATAAGGGCTACAAGCGCATCCGGGGCCGGCTGCCGCAGGACAACGCGGTGGCGCTGAGCTTCCTGAGCAGCATCGGCGCCCTGGTCCCGATGTACAACCCGGACGCGGAGTTCGAGCTGCCGGTGTGGTCGTGATGAAAAGCGCGCTTCCGCCGGTGAATCCGCTCCTCCACCTGCAGCCGCTGGCGCGGGCGGCTTACGGCGTACAGGTGGTGGCGGCGATGTACTTCTTCGGCGGCTTCGCGCTGCTGTTCCTCGCGGTCTGGGCTGGCGTGAAGGTGGGGATCATCGACGGCGATGGCCTGAAGGGCGTCGCGTACTGGTTGGGCGGCTGGGCCATCGGGCTGGCGACGATGGCGGCGTCCGCGGGGACGGCGCTCTTCGCCTGGCGCTACTCGGGGGACTGGGTCACGGAATGGCCCGGGTACGTGACGGGCGTGGTGGCGGCGCTGATCGGCCTGGGCCTGCTGTTCTGGCTGGTGTTCGGGACGGATCTGCCGCGGGTCGTGGCCGCGCTCATCCCTGCGGGTGCGCTGTTCATCTTCGGCTTCGGCGTGGCCGACCGGCTCGGCGGGCAGCGCGCGCCCAGCGCCCGGCCGCGGCCGCGCGTCGCCAGCAGGAGACGCTAGGAGACCTCGGCGTGCGGATACAGGATTTTGCCGGTTGCCAGCACCTGACGAAGAAACAGTGGCGGCTCGGCGAGTTCTTCGGGAGAGTACCCGATGGGGGCTAGTCGCGGATCGCTGCGGGCCATTCGTTCTGCCATCATCTCCTGCCGGCGCCACATCGGAACGCCAGTGAAGTCGGGCGAAACGACGGCGATATCGATGTCGCTCCAGCGCGAGGCGGCGCCGGAGCCGTACGAACCGAACAGAATCACACGCTCCACACGGATCGCCGGTTCCAGGTCGGCGACGAACGACGCGACGATGTCGATTAGCTCATTAGCCGTTGCAACCATTCGAAGAGCCCCCTGGCCTCCTGCACATAATACCGCGCGCGCTCTTGCGGCAGATCGAACGGATTTGGGTAGCGGGACGGGACGAGCAACGCGTGCAGCGTTCGCAGGAAAGCCAGTCGTTCGTCCTCCATCTCGAGCTCGAGCGTCGCGACGAGGTGCAGGAGGTTGTGGGTCCGCTGGGGTGCGGTTCCGTGCCGCTCCACCCAGATGGCTTTCAGAGCTTTTTCGATGGCCTCGTGGCAGAGGAAGACGGCCAGACGGGAGAGGCCGGGCGTTTCTAACAGTACCTCGGCCGCGAGCATGTCTTCAGCCGCGAAGCGTCTCCATTCACCCGCCTCGTCGCGCATGGAGCGATGCTAGAGCGATGGCATCGCGAGGTCAATGGCAGGTCACATGACGTCGAAGCCTTCGAAGGTCCTCATCATCGGGTCGGGGCCCATCGTCATCGGACAGGCGGCCGAGTTCGATTACGCCGGCACGCAGGCCTGCAAGGCGATGCGCGAGGAAGGCATCGTCTCGGTGCTGGTGAACTCGAACCCCGCCACCATCATGACCGACGAGGGCATCGCCGACATCGTCTACATCGAACCCCTCACGGTCGAGGTCCTCACGCGCGTCATCGAGCGCGAGCGGCCCGACGGGTTGCTGCCCACCCTGGGCGGCCAGACAGGGCTGAACCTCGCGGTGGCGCTGGCGGAGGCCGGCGTGCTCGACCGCTACGGCGTGCGGCTCCTCGGCACGCCCCTCGACGCCATCCGCCGCGCCGAGGACCGCGAGCTGTTTCGCCAGATGCTCGCCGACATCGGTGAGCCGTTCCCGGAGAGCGAGATCGCGCGCAGCCTCGACGAGGGCCGCGCGGCCGCGAAACGCATCGGCCTGCCGGTGGTCATCCGGCCAGCGTACACGCTCGGCGGGACGGGAGGCGGCATCGCGCACACGTGGGAGCAGTTCGAGGAGATCTGTCGGCGAGGGCTCGCGGCCAGTCCCATCCATCAGGTCCTGGTGGAGCGCTGCCTTCTGGGGTGGAAAGAGATCGAGTACGAGGTGATGCGGGACAGCGCGGACAACTGCATCACCGTGTGCAACATGGAGAACCTCGACCCCATGGGCGTGCACACCGGCGATAGCATCGTCGTTGCGCCGAGCCAGACGCTCTCGGACAAGGAATACCAGATGCTGCGGTCGGCGAGCCTGAAAATCATCCGGGCGCTCGGGGTCGAAGGCGGCTGCAACGTTCAGCTCGCGCTGGCCCCTCGCAAGGAGATCGCCGACTGGGTTACCCCGCCGGACGGCCGCCCGCCGTACTACGTGATCGAGGTCAACCCGCGTGTGTCGCGCAGCTCGGCGCTCGCGTCGAAGGCTACCGGCTACCCCATCGCGCGAGTGGCCGCGAAGATCGCCATCGGCAAGACGCTCGATCAGATTCCGAACGCGGTGACCCAGAAGACGACGGCCGCGTTCGAGCCGGCGCTGGACTACGTGGTCACGAAGATCCCGCGGTGGCCGTTCGACAAGTTCCCCTTCGGCGACCGCTCGCTCGGCACGCAGATGAAGGCCACGGGCGAAGTGATGGCCATCGACCGCACGTTCGAGGCGTCGCTGCAGAAGGCCGTGCGGTCGCTCGAGATCGGCGGTCGCTCGCTGCTGTGGGAGGAGAAGGGCTGGGCCGAGGACGCGCTCGACCGGCCGATGGCGCCGACGGACGAGCGGCTCTGGGCGCTGATGGCGGCGTTGCGCCGCGGCGCCACGCCGGAAGAGCTCTCCCTGCGCTCCGGGATCGACCCCTGGTTCCTGCGGAAGATGGCCAACATCGTCGCCATGGAGCGGCGCCTGCTCGCGGAGCCGCTCACCCCGGAGCTCCTCCGGGCGGCCAAGCGGATGGGCTTTTCTGACGAGCAGATCGCCACGCTGGCCGAC
>DATLZC010000202.1:0-7797 GCA_035574215.1 Dehalococcoidia bacterium
ACCGTCCCGCGCTCGACCACGAGGCCGCGGTGGCGGAGCTGCGGCGCGTCCGCGGGACGCAGCTCGACCCGCGGTGCGTCGACGCCTTCCTGCGCGCGCTCGAGCGCATGGGCGAAGCCACGCCCGCCGAGGCCGCCTGACTTCGCCTCACCCCTCCGCGAGCAGCAGCACCGGCAGCCGGCTGCGCCACAGCACCTCCTGAGCCACGCTCGCGCCGTTCCGGTGCGGGTAGCGCTCCCGGCTCAGCGTCGCCATCGCAATGACGTCCGACCGGAGCTCGAGGGCGGCGCGCAGGATCTCTTCGACCGGCTCGCCGATGCGCAGATGGACGTCCGTCGGGAGGCCGCGCGCCTCGAACTCCGCGGCATGGCGGCGAAGGTACTCCCGGTTAGCCGCCGCCGTGTCCACAGGCGGCGCCGGCGAGCTCGAGCGGGCCCGCGCCGAATGATGCTCGGGGTGCGGCAGCCGCGCGCCCTCCCGGGGCTGCACCAGTACGAGGTCGACGCGGCATCCCAACCGCGCCGCTAGCTCGACAGCGTAGGGAACCACCGCCGCTGAACTGCGGGTTCCGTCGAGCGGCACGAGCATCCGCTGAAACATGGCGTCCTCCGCGTCGGTGATGCGGGTGGAGCCGAGCGCGGGCCCGGCTCCCTGGAGCCCGGCCCGGCGGCGCGCCGCCCGTTCGCGGCGGCCTCTCGGCCGAACCGCCGCCATCAGCAGTATCGAACGATCCGTCGGCGCTCGCCAGGCGGCCGAGACCGCGCAGAACGGCGCCGCCATGGTCCAGAACGCCATCGACGGCATGGCGCGGATCAAGAGCACCGTCGAAACCGCCTCGGCCGAGATCACCCGCCTGGGCGAGCGGTCCGCCGAGATCGGCAAGATCGTCTCCGTCATCGATGACATCGCCGCCCAGACCAACCTGCTGGCGCTGAACGCCGCCATCGAGGCCGCCCGCGCGGGCGAGCAGGGCCGCGGCTTCGCTGTCGTGGCCGACGAGGTCCGCCAGCTCGCGGAGCGCGTGGCCACCGCGACGAAGGAGATCGCCGACCTCATCGACGGCGTGCGCAGCGGCGTGGACAGCTCGGTCAAGGCGATGGGCGAAGGCGCGACCGAGATGGAGGCGGGCTCGCGCGTCGCCGCCGAAGCCGGCCTGGCCCTGCAGCAGATTCTCGCGGCCGTCGACCAGGTGAATGCGCAAATCGAGCAGATCGCGGCCGGCTCGCAGGAGCTGAAAGCGTCGAGCGACGAGATGGTCAACGTCATCACCAGCATCCGCTCCGTGGTCGACCAGAACACAGCGGCGACCGAGGAGATGCAGGCGACCGCGGGGATGGTGAGCGACTCCATCAGCGCCATTGCGGGCGTCGCCGAGGAGAACAGCGCGGCCACCGAACAGGTGTCGGCCGCGGCCGAGGAGATGACGGCGCAGGTCGAAGAGGTCACGGCGGCCACTCACACGCTCGGCGCCATGGCCGACGAGCTGAGGGCGCAGGTCGCCGCCTTCAAGCTGACCAAGGACGGCCCCGGCAAGGTCGCGACCGTCGCCGGCGCCGCCATCGACGAGCGCGCGCAGCCCCGGAAGGCCGCGTGACCAGCGCGGCGGGACCGGGCGGGGATGGATCCCCGCCCGGTCGTCCCCGGGCTTCCCGCTTCACCATCGCTAGAAAGGACGTGACACCAATGGCTGACAAGGGCACCGAACGGCAACTGGTCGTGTTCGACCTCGCGGGAGAGGTCTACGGCGTCGATATCAACTTCGTCCGAGGGATTATCCGGATGCAGGCCGTGACCCACGTCCCCAACGCGCCCGACTTCGTCGAGGGGGTGATCAACCTGCGCGGGCGCGTGATTCCGATTCTGGACTTGCGCAAGCGATTCGGCCTGCGCGTCTCGGAGGAAACGAGAGACAGCCGGGTGGTGGTGGTCGATATCGCCGGACAGAACATCGGCATCATCGTCGACGCCGTGATCGAGGTCTTGCGGCTGGCGGCCGACGCCATCGAGCCGGCCTCGTCCCTCATCACGACCGAAGATTCCTACTACCTGGAGGGGATCGCGAAGCTCGACGGCAAGCTGCTGATCCTGCTGGATCTCGACCGCGTGCTCTCGACCGACGAGCAGAAGGCGCTACAGCAGGCGCAGTCGAAAGCCGCCTGACGTTTCGCGAACACCCGTCGCCTCGCCACGCCAGGGCGCCTCGTCCCCGTGGCGAAGCCATCATGCGCAGGAGGGAGCATGCCGCCTGGCTTCGATGTCCACCCGGACGACCTCAAGGCGTTCTTGCAGGAAGTCGACGAACAGCTCGACCTGCTGGACGACGACATCGTCCGCCTCGAACGTGAAGCGGACAACGTCGAACTGCTGCAGGAGATCTTCCGCGCCGCCCATACCCTGAAGGGCTCGTCGGGCATGCTGGGCTTCCAGCGCATGGCCGCCCTCACGCATGCAATGGAGGACGTCCTCGACCGCGTCCGCAAGGGGACGCTGCCCGTCACGCCGGAGCTCGTCGACGCCCTCCTCCAGAGTCTGGACGGCCTGAAGGCGCTGAAGGCCCGCGCCGCCGTGGGAGAGGATGGAGGCATCGACATCGACCCCCTAGTCACCGCCCTCCGGGCGGTGGAGGCCGCTCACCCTCCTTCGGGGGACGGCGGGGCGACGGGCGCTCCGCCGGTGGCGCCGCCCGCCGAGGCCGCCGCTCTTCTCGAGGCGGCTCGCGCGCTCGGCCGCGCGGCGTACCGCGTCGTCGTCGCCTTCGACGCTGGCTCCGCGTGGCTGGCCGTCCGCAACTTCCAGGTTCTGAGCGCGCTGGCGGAGCGTGGCGACGTCGTGTGGTCAGCTCCACCCCGCGATGCCATCGAACGTGAAGAGGCCAGCGCCACCCTCGCGGCCATCGTCGCCGCCTCCTGTGACGCCGACGCGCTCTGCGCTGCGGTCGAGACGATCGACGAGGTCGTGTCGGTCAGCGTCGAGCCTCTCCCGGAGAGTGGCCTGGCGCCGGCGGCCGACGAGCGCCTGTCGGACGAGCCGCCGCCCGATGACCGCGACCGGAGGATCATCGACCTCGGACCAGAGGCGCGGGGCAAGAGCCCGCAAGAGCAGCTCGAGCTGGCCGCGCAGAAGATCGAGACGCTGCAAACCATCCGGATCGACGTCGAGCGGCTGGACAGCCTGATGAACATGGTCGGCGAGTTGGCCATCGACCGGACGCGCATCAGCCAGATCTGCCGGCTCTTGCAGGCTCGTCACAAGGAGGACGAGCTCGTGGACGCCCTCGCCGACACGTCGGCGCACATCGTCAAGGTGGTCGACGAGCTCCACGAGAGCATGATGCAGATCCGGATGCTGCCCATCGGCCTCCTCTTCGGGAAGTTCCCGCGTCTCGTGCGCGACCTCGCGCGAACCACCGGCAAGGCGGTGACGTTCCTCGTCGAAGGGCAGGACACCGAGATCGACCGCTCCGTCATCGACAAGATCAAGGACCCTCTGGTCCATCTCATTCGGAACGCTGTCGACCACGGCATCGAATCGCCCGAGGAGCGGCGCCGCGCCGGCAAGCCGGAGACCGGCACGATCCGGCTCTCCGCTCGCCACGATCAGGGCTACATCGTCGTCACGTTGGAGGACGACGGGCGGGGGATCGACGTCGAGCGCGTCAAGGAGGCCGCTGTTCAACGCGGGCTCATCTCCGCGGACGTGGCCCATCGTCTCTCCGAGAGCGAAGCTCTGGACCTGATCTTCCAGCCCGGCCTGTCCACCGCCCGCGCCACCACCGAGGTCTCGGGCCGCGGCGTCGGCATGGACGTGGTTCGCCGCGACATCGAGGCGCTGAACGGCCTCATCGATATCGAGTCGGTTCGGGGACGCGGCACACGGTTCTCCCTGCGGCTCCCTCTGACGCTCGCGACGTTCCGGGGGCTCCTGGTGGAATCGGCGGGGACGGCGTACGCCATCCCTCTGAGCTACGTTCAGGAGACCGTCCGACCAGCCCCCGGCTCCGTGGCCACCGTCATGGGCCGGCAAATGCTGAAGTTGCGCGGCTCGGTGTTGCCCCTGCTTCCCTTGCGCGAGATCTGCCGCATCGGCGGCCGCGAGAAGCCGGCGACGGCTGAACCGTTCGTCGTCATCGTGCGGGCGGGGGAACGGACGGTCGCGCTCGCCGTAGACGCGCTCATCGAACAACAGGAGATCGTCGTGAAGTCTCTCGGCGGCCTCGTCGGGCACACGCCCGGCGTGGCCGGGGCCAGCATCCTGGGCGACGGGCAGGTCGTGCTGATCCTCGACGTCCCTGCCCTCATCAAGGCGGCGGTCCAGCGCGAGACGTACGCGCTGGCGGCATGAAAGGAGCGTTCACCTTGAACAGCGTCAACCACGGCCGTTGGACGGAACTCGTCGGGAAAGGCACCGCGAACGCCATGCTCGGCCTGTCCCGAATGATCGGGCAGGAGATCCACGTCACGTCGTTTTCCTTGCGACGGATTCCCGTGGTCCAGATCGCGGACCTGGTCGGCGGCCCCGAAGTGACGTCGGTGGGCATCTACCTCACCGCCACGGGCAGCGCGAACGGGCACATCATGCTGGTTTACGACCCGCGGATCGCGTGCGCCTTCGTGGATCTGCTCATGGGGCAGCCCCCGAATACGACGCGACACCTCGGAGAGCTCGAGCGGTCGGCCCTGGGCGAGATGGGAAACATCATCGGCTCCTTCTTCCTGTCCGCGCTGGCGGACGAGACGGGCCTCGACCTCCGGCCGTCACCGCCCGCCGTGATGATGGACATGGCGGGCGCGCTGCTCGACATCGTCGCTGCGGACATCCTGCTCACGCAGGACGAAGCCTTCGTCGCGGAAGCGACGTTCCACACCGCCGACCGCGAGATCGCCGGGATGTTCTTCGTCATCCCCAGCGAGGGGCTCGTCAACGCGCTCGTCCAATGGGGGCGGACCGCATGACGACGGAGACGGCGACCAGGACGGTGGTGGTGGGGCTCGGAGAGTGGACCGTGTCGGACGACCCGAACGCGACCCTCGTGTGTCTGGGCCTCGGCTCGTGCGTGGCGCTGTGCGCCTACGATCCGGTGGCGCGCGTGGGCGGCATGGCCCACTTTGTGCTCCCGCGCAGCGCCGACGGCCGCAACAACGGGCCGGGGGCCAAGTTCGTGGATACGGGCATTCCCCTGCTCCTCTCGGAAATGGAGCGCAGGGGCGCGGCGAGGTCCCGCATAGTCCTGAAGATCGTCGGCGGCGCGCGGATGATCACCACGCCTGGCCTCAACGCCGCCCTCAATATCGGCGATCGCAACGTCGAGTCGGCGCGCGAGACCCTGAAGGCGCTCGGGCTTCGGATCGCGGCCGAAGACACCGGCGGCGCCCACGGGCGGACGGTGCGCCTCGACGTCCGAACAGGAGAACTCACGGTCTCGGCCGCAGGACAGCCAGGCCGGCCGCTGTGACCGCGAAGGTGGAGGTGAGAACGTGGCGAAAGTGCTGGTGGTCGACGACTCCGCGTTCATGCGGATGCGGAACGCCCAACTCCTGAAGGAGCTGGGCCATGAGGTGATCGAGGCCGGCGACGGCGCGCAGGCGGTGGCGCTGTACAAGCAGGAACGGCCCGACGCTGTGCTGATGGACATCACCATGCCGGTGATGGACGGCCTGCAGGCGCTCAAGGCGATTCTGGAGGTGGACCCTGCGGCCCGGGTCGCCATGGTCACTGCGATGGGTCAGCAGTCGATCGTGATGGAGGCCATCAAGGCCGGAGCCCGCGACTTCGTGGTCAAGCCGTTCGACCCCGAGCGCGTGCAGGCCGCCCTCAAGAAGCTGGTCGCGTGAGGAGGCGCGTCGTGACGTCGCCCGCGCTCGCACACCAGAAGGCCGTCCGCGTGCTGGTGGTGGATGACTCCGCGACCGCGCGGTCGGTGCTGTCGCGCAGCCTCGCCGCCGACCCGCAGATCGAGGTCGTGGGCGTCGCCCGCGACGGCGTGGAAGCGCTCGACCGGGTGAAGACGCTCCGGCCTGACGTCGTGACGCTCGACGTCGAGATGCCGGGGCTCGACGGCCTCGAGACGCTCGCCCGCATCATGCGCGAGTGCCCGACGCCCGTGGTCATGGTCAGCACGCACACGCGCCACGGCGCCGACGTGACGGTGCGCGCGCTCGAGTTGGGCGCTTCGACTTCGTGCTGAAGCCGACGTACGGAGGCGTCGCGGCGCCCCACGAAATCTCGGCCGAGCTGTGCACGCGGGTCAAGCTCTCGGCCCTCGCCAAGCCGCGTCCTCGACCGGCCGCTTCTCGGACCAGACGCACTGCCATGGCGAGCTTTCGGCCACGGCAGTTCTCGGTGGTGGTCATCGGCGCCTCCACCGGGGGCCCCGCCGCTCTGCGCACCGTGCTCGGCGGTTTGCCGGCCGAGTTCCCTGTCCCCGTCGTCGTCGTCCAGCACATGCCGCCTGGCTTCACCCGCTCGCTGGCCGCTCGCCTCGACGAGCTGGGCCCTCTGCGGGTGAAGGAGGCGCAGGACGGAGACACCCTGCGACCCGGCGTCGCGCTGCTCGCTCCAGGCGACTACCACCTCATCATCGAGGCGCACGGCACGGTTCGCCTCTCGTCGGACCCGCCGGAGTGCGGCGTGCGCCCGTCGGTCAACGTCACGCTCGCGTCGGCCGCCCGACGGTACGGCGCCGGGACGCTCGGCGTCATCCTCACCGGCATGGGAACGGACGGGACGAGAGGGGCGGGCGCCGTGAAGGCGGCGGGCGGGGTCATCCTCGCCGAGGCCGAATCCACGTGCGTGGTGTTCGGCATGCCGAGAAGCGTCATGGAGGCAGGATACGCCGACGACATGATCCCGCTGCACGGAATGGCGGCGGCCATCTCCCGCCTCTGCCGGACTTCTCGTCCCGTCCTGGAGGCGCGCTATGGATGACCGTGAGTTCGCGCTGCTGAAAAAGACCGTCGCTAGCGTCCTCCGCATCGACATCGATGCGTACAAAGCCCAGCAGATGCGCCGCCGGCTGGAGGCGCATGTCGCGCGCCACGAAGGAGACGTCGTCCGGTTCTGCCGGCGGCTCGAGACGGACCTCGCGGCGCGAGAGGCCCTGCGGGCGATGCTGACGATCAATGTCACCGAATTCTTCCGCGACCCGCCTCAGTTCGAGCGCCTCGCGAAGGATGTCCTGCCGGCGCTGTTGCGCGAGCGCCCCCGGTTGAACGTCTGGAGCGCGGGCTGCTCCTACGGCGCCGAGCCCTACTCGGTGGCGATCCTGCTGCACACCCTCGGCGCCGCGGACCGGGCGCGCATCCTCGCGACCGATCTCGACCGGGACGCCCTCAGGCGGGCCCGCGCTGGCGGGCCGTACAGCGCAGCGGAGGTCCGGAACGTCCGTCCTGCGTGGCTGCGTACGTATTTCCTGCGGGACGGTGACGGATACCGGGTCGTCGACTGGCTACGCCGTCTCGACATCCGGGAGCTCGACCTGCTGTCGAGCCCCTTCGAGCACGGGTTCGACCTGATTCTGTGCCGCAACGTGATGATCTACTTCTCGCCCGAGGTGAAGAGCCGCCTGTTCCAGAGGCTCCGCGACGCGCTCCGCCCTGGCGGCGTCCTGTTCGTGGGCGCCACGGAAGCGCTCCTCGGAACGGACCTGGCCGGCTTCGAACGAATGGGGGGCAACTTTTATCGCAAGGCCCAGGCCACGACCGCGTCGGGGGCGCAGCGCGTCGCCTGAACGGGGCGAAGGGAGGGAGGGAGCCGATGCGCAGAGTGTCGGTAGCCAACGCGAAAGTGGGAATGGTGTTG
>DATLZC010000203.1:0-4779 GCA_035574215.1 Dehalococcoidia bacterium
GGCGTACGGACCTGCGTCACGACGCAGGGTCCGACCTCGAGGACGGTGACGGCGCGCGCCTCGCCCTTCTCGTCGAACACCTGGGTCATGCCCAGCTTGCGCCCGAGGAGTCCTTCGACCGTCATCGCACGTCTTTCTCGCGGGGGCGCCTCCAGGACGCCCGCGCGTCTACAGCTTGATCTCGATATCGACGCCCGCCGGGAGCTGGAGCCGCATCAGCGTGTCCACCGTCTTCGACGTGGGCTCGAGGATGTCGATGAGCCGCTTGTGGGTGCGGATCTCGAACTGTTCCTGCGAGTCCTTGTCGATGAACGGCGACCGGATGACGCAGTACCGGCTGATCTCCGTGGGCAGCGGCACGGGTCCGGCGACGTTGGCGCCGGTGCGCTCCGCCGCCTCGACGATCTGCTCGGCAGACTGGTCGAGGATGCGGTGGTCGAACGCCTTCAACCGGATCCGAATCTTCTGCCTGGGCATCTGCCCTCCACTTCGCCCCTTCTCGGGCTTCCGTCGCGCGGTCAGGAGGCCCGACCGCCGGCGGCAGATTTCATCCTCGCGCCCGCCAGCTTCTCGGCCAGCGCGCGCGGCACTTCCTCGTAGTGATCGAACTCCATGCTGTACGTCGCCCGGCCCTGGCTCAGCGAGCGCAGGTCCGTCGCGTACCCGAACGTCTCGGCGAGCGGCACCAGGGCGCGCACGATGTGCAGCGACCCTCGCGTCTCCACGCCGATCACGTGGCCTCGCCGCCCGTTCAGATCCCCGAGCACGTCCCCGAAGAACTCCTCCGGAGTGCTGATCTCGACCCGCATGATGGGCTCGAGCAGCACCGGCTCCGCCCGCTCGAGCGCGTCGCGGGTCGCCATGGCGCCCGCCGTCCGGAACGCGAGCTCCGACGAGTCCACCGGGTGCGAGTCGCCGCCGGTGATGGTCACGATGACGTCCAGCACCGGATAGCCCGCCAGCGGCCCGACCTCGAGCGCGTCGCGCACGCCCTGCATCGCCGCCGGGATGAACTCGCGGGGGATTTCGCCCCCGACCACCCGGTCGATGATCTCGACGCCCTTCCCGCGCTCGTTGGGCGCCACCTCGAGCCGGACGACGCCGTACTGTCCGCGGCCGCCCGTCTGGCGGATGAACCTGCCTTCAGCCGACGCCGGCCTCGTGATGGTCTCCTTGAACGCCACCTCGGGCTTGCCGACGTTGGCCTGCACCCGGAACTCGCGCCGCAGCCGGTCCGTGATGATCTCGAGGTGCAGCTCGCCCATCCCCGAGATGAGCGTCTGCCCCGTCTCCGGGTCGTACCGGGTGCGGAAGGTCGGGTCTTCCTCGGCCAGCTTGTTCAGCGCCTCGCCCATGCGGTCCTGGTCGTCCTTCGTCTTCGGCTCGATGGCCACCGAGATGACCGGCTCGGGGAACCGGATCGCCTCCAGGACGATGGGGTGCGCCGGGTCGCAGAGCGTGTCGCCCGTGAACGTCTTCTTGAGGCCCACCGCCGCCGCGATGCCGCCCGCGTACATCTCCGAGACCTCTTCCCGGTGGTTGGCGTGCATCTTGAGCAGCCGGCCGATGCGCTCGCGCTCCCCCCGCTGGCTGTTGAGCACCGTCTGCCCGGTCTTGACCGTGCCCGAGTACACCCGGAAGTACGCCAGGCGCCCGACGAAGGGGTCGGCCACGATCTTGAACGCGAGGGCCGTGAACGGCTCGTCGT
Organism: Dehalococcoidia bacterium; assembly: GCA_035574215.1. GTDB lineage: Bacteria > Chloroflexota > Dehalococcoidia > DSTF01 > JACRBR01 > DATLZC01. The sequence goes on from DATLZC010000203.1 coordinate 1,709, forward strand.
CGCTCGGATGGCGCTCGACGGGCTCCCCGGTGCGCGGGTCGGTGCCCTTGACCGCGGGGACGTCCACGGGCGCCGGCAGGTAGTCGACGACCGCGTCCAGCAGGGGCTGGATGCCCTTGTTCCGCAGCGCCGCCCCGCACAGCACGGGCGTCGCCGTGTTGGCGAGGGTCGCGCGCCGGAGCGCCAGCTTCAGCTCGCGGGTCGAGATCTCGTGACCTTCGACGTACGAGATCATCGTCTGCTCGTCGGCCTCCGCGAGCTGCTCAATGAGCTCCTCGCGCCGCCTGGCGACCTCCTCCGCGAGGTCTTCGGGCACGGGGCGCTCCTCGGGCGGCACGTCGCGGTCGTCGGAGAAGTACCAGGCCTTCTGCTCGACGAGGTCGACGACGCCGACGAAGCCCGACTCCACGCCGATCGGGATCTGTATGGGGACCGGCCGCGCGTCCAAACGTTCGCGGATCATCTCGACGGTACGCCAGAAATCGGCGCCCGTCCGGTCCATCTTGTTAACGAAGCAGATCCGCGGCACGTGATAGCGGTCTGCCTGACGCCACACCGTCTCGGACTGCGGCTCGACGCCGGCGACGGCGTCGAAGACGACGACGCCGCCGTCGAGGACCCGCAGGCTCCGCTCCACCTCGACCGTGAAGTCGACGTGGCCCGGCGTGTCGATGATGTTGATCTGGTGGCCGCGCCACTCCGCGGTGGTGGCGGCCGCCGTGATCGTGATGCCCCGCTCGCGTTCCTGTTCCATCCAGTCCATGACGGCGGTGCCTTCATGGACTTCACCGATCTTGTAGGTCACCCCGGTGTAGTACAGGACGCGCTCGGTGACCGTCGTTTTTCCGGCGTCGATGTGAGCGATGATCCCGATATTCCGGACCCGCTCAATCGGGTGACTTCGTGCCATAGGCCTGGTTCTTGCGCCCAGATACAGGCGGGGACACGGTCGCTTTCGGCGCTCGCCTCCGAGCGAGCGGGCCCGCCTGCCGGCGGGCTCAAGAACCGGCGTCTACCACCTGTAGTGAACGAAGGCGCGGTTAGCCTCCGCCATCCGGTGCGTGTCTTCCTTTCGTTTGATCGTCGCCCCCTGGCCATTCGCCGCGTCGATGAGCTCGGCGGCGAGCCGCTCGGCCATAGACCGGCCGGAGCGCGCCCGGGCCGAGCGGATCAACCAGCGCATCGCCAGCGCCAGCCGACGCTCGGCGCGAATGTCCACGGGCACCTGATATGTCGCCCCGCCCACCCGTCGCGGCTTCACCTCGATGGTGGGCGTCGCATTCCGAATCGCCTGCTCGAACACCTCGAGCGGGTTTCGGCGCGTCTGCTTCTCGATGAGATCGAACGCGCCGTAGACGATGCGCTCGGCGAGGCTCTTCTTGCCCCGCTGCATCGTCTTATTGATGAACATCTGCACGTTCCGGCTCTGGAAGCGCGGGTCCGGGGGGATCTCCCGGCGCGGAGGGCGATATCGTCGCGGCATGGCGGCTTACGCTGGCCCTCCCGTCTTCCGAGTGCCGTACTTGCTCCGGCCGCGCTTCCGGTTCTGGACGCCCTGCGCGTCCAGCGCCCCCCGAATAATGTGATACCGCACGCCGGGGAGGTCCTTCACGCGGCCTCCACGAATGAGGACCACAGAGTGCTCCTGCAGACTGTGGCCCTCACCGGGAATATAGGCCGTCACCTCGATCTGGTTCGTGAGCCGGACCCGCGCGATCTTCCGCAGCGCCGAGTTCGGCTTCTTCGGCGTCATGGTGCGGACCTGCGTGCAGACGCCCCGCTTCTGGGGCGCGCCCTTCCCACGCACGATGCGCCCCGTCAGGGCGTTGTACGTGAACCGCAGCGCGGGCGCCTTCGTCTTCTTGACAACCTTCTTCCGCCCGTGGCGCACGAGCTGGTTGATGGTCGGCACGCGATCCGCTCCGTCTCGTCGTTTATCGCAAACAAACTCGGGGTCACGCCCCGAGCCGTCTTCGCATCCCCCCTTAGGACACAGCAAACGGTCGAAAGCCGTATTCCTGAACCGTTCCGGCGTGGCCGCCCCGAGGGGGCCACTCGTGCCGGCGGTGTTCACTTTCGGGTCTTCCGACCTTGCTCGCCGGGCCCGCTTCGCAGGCCCACCCGCCGTTCGGCGGGCACACGTATCCGGTTGCGGAAGGAACGCTGCGTCAGTCTATCGACGCCATAGAAGCGTGTCAAGGAGCGCACGAACCCGCGCGGCGCCCCCGCCAGTCGCGCGCCTCGAGGCGCTCCGCCAGCCCGGCCGCTCAGTCGTGGAACCTGGGCTGCCGCTTCTCGATGAACGCCCGCACCGCCTCCTTGTGCGCAGGCCCTTCGGCCGAGCGGGCGAAGTTCCTCCCTTCGTACCGCAAGAGCTTCTCGACGTCCTGCTCGACCATATGCCGGTGCATCATCTCCTTCGCCATGAGCACCTGCTCGGTCGGATTGAAGGCGATCTCTTCGGCCAGCTCCAGCGCGGCGGGCATCAGCTCATCGTGGGGCACCACGCGGTTCACGAGCCCGATGCGCAGCGCTTCATCCGCGCCGATGATGCGTCCCGTAAGCGAGAGCTCGAGCGCGTGGGCGATGCCCACGATCTGGGGCAGGTACAGCGTGCTCCCCGCCTCGGGCGTGATCCCCAGACGGACGAAGCGCATCGAGAACCGGGCCTGGTCCGAGGCGATGCGGATGTCCATGTTCAGCGTCATGGTCAGCCCGACGCCGATGGCGGGTCCGTTGATGGCGGCGATGAGCGGCTTCGCCTTCCGGAAGAACAGCGTCATAGGCTCGCGCTCCTGAGGGTCGCCCCGGTACCGGCGCCCCGCCTCTGACGCCGCCTGTTCGCGCTCCTGGATCCCCCTCGCGAAGCCTTCGATGTCGGCGCCGGAACAGAAGCCCCGTCCCGCTCCCGTCATCACGATGGCGCCGATGCCGGGGTCCTCGTTGCATCGCGAGATGGCGTCGTAGATCTCCCCGGCCATCTCCCACGTCCACGCGTTCAAGCGCTCGGGCCGGTTGAGGGTGATGACGCCTACCCTGCCCCGGCGTTCGAACAGAATCTGCCGGTAGTC
>DATLZC010000204.1:0-5465 GCA_035574215.1 Dehalococcoidia bacterium
CGCGAGCGGCCCGGCCGAAGCGCCGGCCGCGTCGGAGCTGTCCGCCCGGGCCGGCCACCTCCGCTGAGCCATGACGACCGCTCCCCGCCCGCCGGCTGACGCGCCGCGCCGCGTCGCCGTCACCGGACTGGGCGCCGTCACGCCCGCAGGCCGCGACGTGGCGGCCTTTCGCGACGCCGTCCTCGCAGGCGAGCCGCTGTACCGGCGCGGTGCCTTCTCCTTCGCAGCGGCTTCCGTGCCCGACGACTCGCCGCGGGAGGACATGGACCCCGACGCCGTGCGGCTTCTAGGCCGCTGCGCGCGCTTCGCCGCCGACGCCGCCATTCAGGCCGTGCTCGACGCCCGCCTCGCGATCCGGCCCGAGACGCTGCCGCTCATCGGCGTCGCGATGGGATCGGCCTTCGGCGAGCCCGAGAGCCTCCTGCGCTGGCGAAACGCCGCGGACCCCGAAGAACGGGACCTCTGGGCGCGGCGCGCGTCGCTTCCGCCAGCGACAGCGGTGGCGCGCGTCATCGGGGCTGCGGGCCCGTGTCGCTCACTCGCCGGAGGAAGCGCCGTCGGCCTCGCGGCCGTGGTGGAGGCGGCGGAGCTGATCCGGCGGGGCGACGCCACGTTCGTCGTCTGCGGCGGCGCCGACGCGCCCCTCGCATGGCTCGACGCCGAGCCGGGCGCCGCCGAGCGCGCGGGTGTCTCTCGCACGGGCGCGGCGCGGCCCCTCGCGTCGGACGCCGACGGCATCGTTCCCGGGGAAGGCGCCGTCGCCTTCGTGCTCGAAGATCTCGAGATCGCGCGCCAGCGGGGCGCCCGCGTGTACGCTGAGGCGCTGGGCTGGGGCGAGACCTCCAGCCGCTCGCCAGTGACGGATCCGCGCCCCAACCGGGTGGACGCGGCGCGCGCTCTTCAGGCCGCGCTGATGCGAGGCCACACCCTCCAGCGCGAGGTCGATGCGCTGTTCGCCTCAGCCTGCGGCGACCCCGCGCTCGACGCTGTCGAACTCGAGGCGATCCGTACCGTCTGGGGCCACGCAGCCGCAGCGCTACCCGTGACCGCCATCGCCGGCGCGTGCGGGCACGTGTTCGCGGCGTCGGGTCCGGCATCCATGCTGGCGGCCATCCTCGCCCTCGGCGAGGGCGTCCTGCCCCCGGCCGCAGGCGCGGCCCCGCGGGAGGAGATCGACCTGGTCAGGGAACGGCGCCACGCGGAGGTCCGGCGCGCCGTCGTCAACGCCTTCGACGTCAGCCATCACGTGAGCCTGGTCGTTGCAGCGCCGGAAGACGAAGGAAGGACGTGAGATGGAGATCCTCTGGCTCGGACACTCCTGCTTCCGCATCCGGTCGCGGGAGGCCACGGTCGTCACCGATCCCTGCGACAAGAAGACCGGCTACGCCATCGGCAAGCTCTCGGCCGACATCGTCACCGTGAGCCACGACCACCCGGGACACAGCAACGTCGCCGCCGTCGCCAACCATCCGCGCATCATCCGAGGGCCGGGCGAATTCGAGGTGAGCGGCGTCTCCATCATCGGCATCCAGACGTTCCACGACGCGAAGCGGGGCGCCGAGCGCGGCAAGAACACCGCCTACGTCTTCGAGATGGAGGACCTGCGGGTGTGCCACCTGGGCGACCTCGGTCACCTGCCCACGGAGGAGCAAGTTGAAGAGCTGTCGGGCATCGACATCCTCATGATTCCGGTGGGCGGCGGCTCGACCATCGACGCTGGCGTGGCGATGCAGACGGTGAACCTGCTCGAGCCAGCGCTGGTCATCCCCATGCACTACCGGACCGAGGTCTCGACGGATCCCGACCTCGCGCCCGTGGACCGCTTCCTCAAGGAGATGGGCGCGTCGGACGCTGAACGCACGCCGCGGCTCACCATCACGCGGGCGGGCCTGCCTTCGGAGACGCAGGTCGTGTACCTGGACTATCGCAGGTGAGGCCCGCGGAAGGTGCGCCTTTGGCGCCCCGGCCCATGGCCTGCCGGCCACGCTGAAGCGTGGCGACCCCCACTGATGAAGGGCAGGCTTCAGCCTGCCCGGCGTCACGTGGCCCGGCACACCGCTCGCGGACGGCGATGCTGCGGCCGACCGGACCGAGCGCACAGGGGTCATGCTGAGGCCGAGCGGAGCGAGGCCGAAGCATCTCTTCCCCCGACGTGCCACGACGTTCATCCGCCGCGGGCCTCCGTGGGCGTAGGGAAGGCGCCTGCCGAAGCAGGGGGACGCTCGGGTGGGGGAGAGGAGATGCTTCGTCGGCCTGCGGCCTCCTCAGCATGACCGGACGCCGGCCACGCCGAAGCGCGGCGTCCCCCTGATGAAGGGCAGGCTTCAGCCTGCCCGGGGGCTCATGGCATGCCGGCCACGCTGAAGCGTGGCCTTCATCGATAGGGGAAGCGGTGCGCCCCACCCTCGCTCAGTCGCGCTGCCCTCACCGACCCTCACCGATGAAGGGCAGGCTTCAGCCTGCCCGCCGTTTCGCGGCCCGGCACGCCATCTGTGCGGCGACGCGCGTCGCCATGCTGCGGCCGACCGGACCGAGCGCACAGGGGTCATGCTGAGGCCGAGCGGAGCGACGCCGAAGCATCTCTTCCCCCGGCGTGCCACGACGTTCATCCGCCGCGGGCCTCCGTGCGCGCACGCGGGGGCGGGCGTACGTGGCAGACGTTGCGGCGGGTGAGAAGAGATGCTTCGTCGGCCTGCGGCCTCCTCAGCATGACCGGACGCCGGCCACGCCGAAGCGCGGCGTCCCCCTGATGAAGGGCAGACTTCAGCCTGCCCGGGGGCTCATGGCCTGCCGGCCACGCTGAAGCGTGGCCTTCATCGAAGAGGGGGTAGGAACAGCGCCCTATCGTTCGGTACCGCCACCGCGCCCCCACCGATGAAGGGCAGGCTTCAGCCTGCCCGGGGGCCCATGGCATGCCGACCACGCTAAAGCGTGGCCTTCATCCGAGGGGGGAAGGGGTGCGATCGGACAAAGGGGGAAAAGGGGAGCGCCATGGGAGGGGAAGGGCGCGCGGCGCCGGTTGCGCGCGCAGCGCCGTTCGCCTTACGGTGGAGGGGTCCGATGCGCTCCGCGCTCGCCCTCTGCGCAATACTCGCCGCGCTCGTCGCGCTCGGCGCGGCGTGCGGCGGTGGCGGCGACGGCTCGCCGTCGCCCGTCCGCGGCGTGGTCGTCGACGTCGAGGGTTCGGCCTTCGGCGACGTGCCGGCCTTCACCATCCGGACCGACGACGGGCACACCATGCGCTTCCGGCTGGCGTTGGAGGACGAGTTCGCCTTCCCGCCCGAACACCTCCGGGCGCACATGGCCACCCTCGAGCCGGTGCGCGTGTGGTACCGGGAAGAGGGCGGAGAGCGGGTGGCGTACCGGGTGGAGGACGCGCCCCGCTAGCGCCTCAGCCCGAAACGGCGCCGGTCACGGCGTCCAGCGCCTCTCGCAGCTCCTCCGCGCTCAGCGCGCCCTCGAACTTGGCCGCGACCTTGCCCTCGGCGTCGACGACGAACACCCACGGCTCGCTGGGCAGCCCCCACTCCTGGATGGCCGGCACCGTCACCAGCTCGCCCGGCTTCGAGAGGTCGTACACCTCGACGTGGATGAAGTTCACATCCGGGAGGTAGTCGGGCATGACCTCCTTCACCACGTCCAGCGTCGGCCCGCAGACGGCGCTGGTGCAGAAGGCCGGTGTCGTGAAGGCGACGACGAACGGCCGCTTCTGGGCGATGGCGTCCGCGACCGAAAGCTGGTAGAGCCGCTCGTCCGGGTGTTCGTCCGACGTGAGCTGCTTGATGTCCGGCGTGTCGGCGAGCGTCTTCGTGCGCGAGGGCGGCGCCGGGTCGCCGATGGCGGGCGTGCTGCCGCGCTCGAGGACGGTGAACAGCGCCCGCGCGCGGATGGGCTCGCCCTCGGGTGGCGTCGCCGTCACGTCGACGCCCCACGTTCCGGGCTCGTCGAAGGTGACGTACGCCACGTCGAGCCCCCGGACGTCCGGGATGGCCCAGATGAAGCGCCCCTCGGCCTCCGTCACCGGCTCCGTGCGGGACCGGTCGAGGTGATAGAAGGCCAGGTGGGTCTGCATGTCGGGCTTCGTGAGGATGTTGTTCTTGTCGTCGAGGAGCGCGACGAGGAAGCGGTTCTCGCCCACCACGAGCTGCGACGACGCAACGATGACGATGACGTCGCTCTGGGCGCCGCCCTCGTCGGGCCAGGGAGGCGCTCCTCCGTCGCCCGCGCCGCCTCCGCCGCCGCAGGCCGCCGCGGCGAGCGCCGCCAGCCCCACCAACCACACAACCACCGCCGAGCGCAGATTCATCGTTCTCCCTCCCGGGCGTGGCGGCTCAGGCCCCACGCGTAGACGGCCACGCTGAGCGTCGTCAGCACCGCGATATCGACTCCGAGCCCGAAGTAGCCCGCCGTCGTGTCGGCGTACATGGCGACGTGGAGGAGGTCGACGCCGAACGACAGCGGATTGAGCCAGCCGAGCGTCTCGAGCCACGCGGGCAGACGGGCGAGCGGGTAGAAGGCCCCCGAAAAGAACAGCGCCGGAAACAGCCCCAGGTTCATGACGAGGTGGAAGCCCGACATGGTGCGAATGCGGGACGCCAGCGCCAGCGCGAAGCCGCTCAGCAGGACGTTCAGCAGCGCGATGCCCGCGACCGACGCCGCGAGGCCCGCCCCGACGCCGTACTGCCACGACAGATGCACGGCCGGCAGCAGCGCCGCCACGGCGACCACCGCCAGCGCCTGCAACGAGCCGATGATGACTCCGGCGAGCGATTTGCCCAGCATGATGACCCACGGCGGGTTCGGCGTCGCCAGGAGGACGCGCAGCATCCCGTCATCCCGGTCCTGGTAGTACGAGGCGCTCGAGAATGTGCTCGAGAACACCGCTGTCATGACGACGACCCCGGGTACGAGGAAGCTCAGGTAGTCGCCGTCGCGGATGAGGGTCGGGTTCAGCCCGCGCTCGATGCCCGTCCCCAGGATGGCGAGCAGCATGAGCGGGAACAGGAGCGACGACGAAAGCTGCGACCGCGAGCGCAGGAACGCCCGGAGGTCGCGGCCCACGAGGGCGCTGACCGGCGAGACGACGGCGAACGTCACGAGCCTTCCTCCAGTGGATGGAGCGCCCGGCCGCACACCTGGAAGTAGGCGTCCTCGAGAGTGGACGGCTCGATGCGGATCGCCGTGACCCGCAGCCCTCCCCACTCGAACAGGCGCACCACGAACGCGCTGGCGTCGTCGACGGTGACGTGGATCGCGGGCGGGGCGTGGGTCACGCGGCCGACACCAGGCCACGCCTCCAGCGCGCGCACCGTCTCCGCGTCGGCCGCGGGCGCTTCGAGCACGACGGACTCGCGGCGCAGGTTCGCCTTGAGAGCGGCGGGCGCGCCTTCCGCCGCCAGCCGGCCCTCGGAGAAGAACGCCACCGCGTCGCAGTATCGTTCGGCTTCCGCCACGTCGTTGGTCGC
>DATLZC010000205.1:0-2306 GCA_035574215.1 Dehalococcoidia bacterium
CGACGAGGTCGCGCCCGAAGCGGTTCGTGTACTGGTCCAGCAGCCAGACGTAGCGGCGGTGGAAGAAATCGGCGAGCGCCGCCCGCGTCGGCTCGCCCTCGCGCTCGGAGCGGCCCACGTCGCTGTACGCCCGGTCGCGCAGATCGATGAGGTAGTCCTCGAGATTGCGCCGGACGTCGGCGTCGGCGAGCTGTTCGACCAGCACCGGCGTGAGTCCGATGGTGAGGCGGTAGCGGACCCCCTCGGCGGCGAGGTCGTGGAGCGCGGCGAGGAGCGGGAGGTAGGTGTCGACGGCGCCCTCGTGCAGCCATTCTTCGCCATGGGGCCAGCGGCCGGCCCAGCGGCAGTACGGCAGATGGCTGTGCAGCACGAACGTGAAGGCGCCTTTGCTCATCGTCCCCCCTGTTCTTCGATGTGGCCGTACGGGAACTCGCGCGCCGGCAGGCGCAGGGTGCTCCCGCTCGGAATGTAGTTGTCGTCGAGCCCGTGGGCCGTCACGCCAGGTCCGATGACGACGTTGCGCCCGACGCGGATGTACGGCGGCAGCTTCGCGCGCTTCCCGACGACGGTGATGCCCGCGTACACGATGTCGGGGCGTTCGTGATTCGGAGTGTAGTCGTCCCCGTATCCCACGTAGGCGTTCTTGCCGACGTACACCTGCTTGTCGATGATGGACCGCTCGATGATGGCGCCCGTCGCCACGCGCACGTCGTCGAAGACGATGGAGTCGCGCACTACGGCGCCCTCCTCGACGAAGACGCCGGGCGACAGCACCGAGTGCTCGACGTGACCGTTGATGATACAGCCCTGGTCCAGCAGCGACCGGCTGATGTACGCGCGGCGGCCGACCTTGGGCGGCGGATATCCCCGCATGCGGGTCATGACCCGCTGATCCGGGTCGTACAGATTCAGCTCCGGCAAGTCCTCGAGGAGGTCCATATTCGCCTGGTAGTACGACTCGATGGTCCCGACGTCGCGCCAGTACCCGGTAAAGCGGTAGCCGTACACCTTCTGGCCGCTCGCGACCATGTGGGGGATGACGTCCCGGCCGAAGTCGTGGGTGCCGTCCTCACGCGCGTCCCGGATCAGCTCCCGGAACAGGGTTTCGCGGCTGAAGACGTAGATGCCCATCGAGATGAGGTTGGACCGGGGTTTCTCGGGCTTTTCTTCGAACGAGATGACCTTGCCGTTGCGGTCGACCTCGAGGACGCCGTAGCGGTGGGCCTCTTCGATGGGCACTTCGTACAGCGGGACGGTGACGTCGGCGCCGACCCGGTCGTGGAAGTCCAGCAGGTCGTTGTAGCGCATGATGTACACGTGGTCGCCCGCGAGAATGAGCAGCTTCTCCGCGCGCGCCTCTTCGACGAAATACAGGTTCTGGTACACGGCGTCGGCTGTCCCGCGATACCAGTCCGACGTCTCCCGGCCGAGGTACGGCTGGAGCAGCGTGATGCCCGGCGTGCCGTCGGGGCTCTCGCGGTCGAGGCCCCACGGCTGCCCGATGCCGATGTGCTCGTTGAGCGAGCGGGGGCGGTACTGCGTGAGGATTCCGACCTTCGTGATGCCGGAGTTGACGCAGTTGCTCAGCGCGAAGTCGATGATGCGATAGCGGCTCCCGAAGGGAACGGCGGGCTTCGCCCGTTCCTCCGACAGCACACTCAGCCGGTCGCCTTGCCCGCCGGCGAGGATCAGCGCGAGCACGCCCTTCACGGCCGGGCCTCCGTCGGCGCCGCCGCCTCAGTGGAGGCGTGGGGCGCGGCCGGCGGCGCTTCGCCCCGCGAAAGGGCGTGGAAGATGCGCAGGTAGTCGCGCAGATACCGGGTCATCAGGAAGTTCCGCCGGACATGCTCTCGCCCCTCGCGGCCCATGGCGTCGGCCCGCTCCGGGTCGTCCAGCAGCTCGATGGTGCGGCGGGCGCACTCCTCGACGCTGTTCACGAGATAGCCCGTCTTGCCGTCGACGATCTGGAGCGGAATGCCTCCGACTTTGCCGGCGACCACCGGCCGGCCCTTCCACAGCGCCTCGGACACGACCAACCCGAACCCCTCGCGGACCGACTTCTGCAGGACCACCCGGGCGGCACGCTGGAAGGCGTTCACTTCCAGATTCCCGACGCCGTTCAGGTTCGAAAGGATGTGGATAGCGAAGTCCTCGCCCGCCCGGCGCACGGTCCGCTCGTACCATGCCCAGCCTTCGGGGTCGTCGTGCGCCATCGACGCGATGAGCACGAGATGGACGTAGGGATGCCGCTCGCGCACGATGCGGTAGACGTCGATCACCCCGAGCGGGTCCTTCCAGGGGTCGAA
>DATLZC010000206.1:0-4221 GCA_035574215.1 Dehalococcoidia bacterium
GGCCCCGCCGCCCGCGCCCGCCGCGCCCGCGGCCCCCGCCGCGCCGGCGACGTCGACGGGGCTCATCTGGCCGTTCTCCGGCCCGATCTCGAGCTACATGGGCCCGGCACACCCGCTCGGGATCGACATCGACGGGTACAACAACCCGAGCGGCGCGGTCGTCGCCTCGACCAGCGGGACGGTGATCTTCGCGGGCGGCAACCCCAACGTCTCCTACGGCCTGTACGTCATCGTTCGGAGCGCCGACGGCATCGAGACGCTGTACGCGCACCTGAGCCAGATCTACGTGGCCCAGGGGCAGACCGTCGCCCAGGGTGAGGCGCTGGGCGTCGTCGGATGCACGGGGTACTGCACCGGCACGCACCTGCACTTCGAGGTGCTCATCGGCGGCGTGCGCGTCAACCCCCTCGACTACCTGCCGTAAGGCGGCTTGCCGACGAGGCCCTCCCCTTTTCGATGAAGGCCACGCTTCAGCGTGGCCGGCGTCCCATGGGTTCAACACGGGCAGGCTGAAGCCTGCCCTTCATCGATAGGGTCGGCGGGAACAGCGGCGAGAGGGGGATGGTCGCGGCGAGCGCGCACGGCTCCTGTCCCTTTGATGAAGGCCACGCTTCAGCGTGGCCGGCAGGGGATGGGCGTACGCCGGGCAGGCTGAAGCCTGCCCTTCATCGGTGAGGGTCGGCGGGGACAGCGGCAGCGCGACCGAACGATGGGCGCCGTCCCCCGTTCCCCCATCGATGAAGGCCACGCTTCAGCGTGGCGGGCGTCCCATGGGTTCAACACGGGCAGGCTGAAGCCTGCCCTTCATCAGTGGGGGACGCCACGCTTCAGCGTGGCAGGCGATGGGTTCACGCCGGGCTCGGCCCGGAAGCCTCATCTCCCATGGGTCGCCGGCCACCCTAAAGGGTGGCCTTCAGTGGGGGATGGGGTCGTGGCGAGCGCGCCCGGTTCTTCCCCTTCGATGAAGGCCACGCTTTAGCGTGGCCGGCGTGTCATGGCCCGAGGGGGCCTTGCGGTGGGGTTGCCGGCGTACGTGGGCGACGAAGGTGTGTCGGCCTGCGGCACGCCGGGCAGGCTGAAGCCTGCCCTTCATCAGTGGGGGACGCCACGCTTCAGCGTGGCCGGCAGGCCATGGGCCGAGGGGCCGCGGCAAACGGAAGGGTCCCTGTGGTCATGCTGAGGAGGCCGCAGGCCGACGAAGCATCTCTTCTCCCTTGCGCGAACGTCTCCCACGACAGGCCGTGCGTTCCGCGCGCCCACGAAGGCCCGCGGTCGATGAGCGTCCTGGCACGCCGGGGCGAGGAGATGCTTCGGCCTCGCTGCGCTCGGCCTCAGCATGACCCCTCTCACCTCGCTGCGTTCGGCCTCTGCATGCGCCTGGTTGGCGGCGGCAAGACAACGCGGTTCCGTCCGCTCGACCGCAGCGCGGCCCGAACGCCCTCCGCCTGGCCTCGGCGGCGCCCGCGGGGGCTATTCGACCGTGAAGGCGGCGTGCATACCCTCCTTGTAGTGGGCTTCGTGCTCCATGTGTCCGGCCTCCTCTTCGGAGGACGGACCGATGTTGCAGATGAGCACGTACTTCCCTGGTTCCAGTGTCACGGTGAGCGACTCACTGCCGCCGGGTTCGAACTCCTCGATCTCGTCGATGACCTCGATCCCCTCGGCGTCCTCGTTCACCGTGCCGTCGTCGTTCGTGGGCAGCGCGTCGGGCGCGAGGTCGGTCTTGATGATGACGAGCTCGTGCTCGATGGTGCCTTCGTTGTTCGCCGTGAACGTGATCTCGCCCGCAGGCGCCGAATCGGGGTCGGGCTCGACGAGCCATTCGCCCAAGGTGACGGAGACGGTCGTCGCCTCGGCGCCGCCGCCACCCTCCTCCTCGCCGCCGCCGCACGCCGAGGCCACGGCCGCGGCCGCTGTCAGCGCGACGGCCCCGAGCAGCCCCAGTGCCAATGTTCGCTTCCATCCATCCATGGCGTACCATCCTCCTTGCACATGATGCGGGCGACCCACGCCCTGATGAATCTGGATGCCGAGTATAGGCCCCGGCTCCGCATCGTGGCAAGCGGTTGTCACACCGCGTCGGCGGCCCTATAGTGGCCGTCGAGGGGCCCACATCCGCCGGGGGAGTCGCCGTGGGCATTCGGCTGCACGTCGTACTGTCATCCGCGCTTTTGTCAGCGCTGTTCATCGCGTGCGGCGGGAAGGAGGAGCCTCCTTCGCCGACACTGACGGGAGAGGTGCACGTGCACCTGGACGAGTGGTCGGTCCAGCCGGAGCCGGCGTCCATCGACGGGCCTGTAACCGTCACGTTCGAAGGCCACAATCACGGCGAGTTCCCGCATCAGGTGGTCGTTATCCGGACCGACGACGCCCCCGACGCGTTGCCGATGGAGCGAGGGAAGGTCGACGTCGATGACGCCGGCGAGGAGATGCTCTCGTTCGACGTGCCCGCCGCCGACCCCGACGCCGGAGTGGAAGGCCGGCAGGTCGGCACGGTCGACCTCCGGCCGGGGCGGTACGTGATCATCTGCAACATCGCCGGGCACTACCAGCAGGGGATGCGGGCCGCGTTCGAGGTGCGGGAGGTCGGAGAGTAGCCGCGCCCTCCACGGGCCGACCGCGGTCACGGGCCCTTCGCGTTCTCCTCCGTTCCCCTTCGGCACCCTTGATCTTGTTCTGATGAAGGCCACGCTTCAGCGTGGCCGGCAGGCCATGGGCGTACGCCGGGCAGGCTGAAGCCTGCCCTTCAGTGGGGGTCGCCTTCAGCGTGGCTGACGTCCGGTCATGCTGAGGAGGCCGAAGGCCGACGAAGCATCTCCTCTCCCCCACCCGAACGTCTCCCCATTCAGCCCGCGCCTTCCGTGCGCCCACGAAGGCGGTGGCGGATGGGCGACGTGGTAGGCCGGGGAAGGAGATGCTGCGGCCTCGCTTCGCTCGGCCTCAGCATGACAACGCGCCTCGCTTCGCTCGGCCTCAGCATGACCACGGTGCGCGCGGCTGGCCAACCATACGTCGACGGCCACCTAAAGGGTGGCCTTCAGGGATGGCGGATTCCCCGGGCGTGATGGCGGCCGGACCATTCCCCTCTTGATGAAGGCCACGCTTCAGCGTGGCCGGTATTCCATAGGTGCCGGCGGGCAGGCTGAAGCCTGCCCTTCAGTGGGCGTCGCCTTCAGCGTGGCTGACGTCCGGTCATGCTGAGGAGGCCGGAGGCCGACGAAGCATCTCCTCTCCCCTAGCCGAACGTGTCCCACGACAGCCCGCGCCTTCCGTGCGCCCACGAGGCCACGCGGTCGATGGGCGCCGCCATACGCCAGGGAAGGAGATGCTTCGGCCTCGCTTCGCTCGGCCTCAGCATGACCCCGGGCCACGCTTCAGCGTGGCCGGCAGCCCATGGGCGTACGCCGGGCAGGCTGAAGCCTGCCCTTCATGGATACGAATCGGCGGGGGCGGCAGCCGGACCGGACGATGGCGCGCGGCGCGCGTCCTCCTCGATGGGCCACCTCGCCTCACGCGGGCTCCTCGTCGCGGCCGATGAGACAGAGCGAGGCGAGGCGCATCTCCAGCGCGAGCCCCTCCGCGAGGGGCAGGCTCAGCCCCTCACGCACCGCCTCCTTGATGTAGCGGAGCGACCGCGGAGGCTTTGCGGCCAGCGTCCGCGCCCACGCGTCCGCCTCCTCGAACAGGCGCTCCTTTGGCACGACGCGGTTCACGAGCCCCAGCCGCAGCGCCTCGCGCGCATCGATGGGGTCGCCCGAGAGGATCATGCCCAGCGCGACGCCGGGCGGGATCGTCCGGGGCAGCGTCTGCGTGCCCCCGGCGGAGGGGATGTACCCCAGGGACACCTCCGGCAGGCCGAAGCGGGCGTCCTCGGACGCGATGCGCAGGTCGCACAGGAGGCTCATCTCGCAGCCCGCGCCCAGCGCCCACCCGTGCACGGCGGCGATGAGGGGCTTATCGATGGAGAGCAGGAAGCCCCAGAGGTCGCGCTCGCGGCGGGCGCGGCGGGCCTCGATGTACGAAGGGGCGGTGCCGAACTCGCTGATGTCGGCGCCCGAGGAGAAGGCGCGGTCGCCAGCTCCGCGGAAGACGGCGACGCGAACGTCGGGGTCGTCTCGAAGGGCGTGGAAGACCTCCCACAGCTCGTCCCGCATGGCCATGTTGACGGCGTTCAGCACTTCGGGCCGGTTGAGGGTCACCCACGCGACGCCGTCGTCGCGC
>DATLZC010000207.1:0-3818 GCA_035574215.1 Dehalococcoidia bacterium
AAGACGTTGATGGCGTTGAGGGCGTCGATGTGCCGCTGGAGGAAGGCGGTCGCGCCCCGGAGGATGTCCAGCAGTTGGCGGGCGGTGAGGGCGTTCAGCGTTGGCGTCCTGTCCGCGCGCTGCGGGCCGGGCGAGACGGGCCTGGCGCTGGTGTCGTCCGTGATCGTTGCCTCAGGATGCCGCACCTGCTAGCATGCGGTGTCCAGATTCTAGCAGCCCCCCGAACGGGGGGCCAGCCATCAGAAGGACGAGGAGGCGTCGGCGACGATGCCCGCAGTGTGCGATCTCTGCGTCAAGGGCACGGCCTTCGGTCGCAACATCCGGCACCGGCACTCCGGGCGCTGGCAGCGCAAGGCGCCGCGGACCAGCCGCGTCTTCCGGCCCAACCTGCATCACCAGACGGTGTACGTCGGCGGCCAGCCCGTCCGGCTGCGCGTCTGCACCCGGTGCCTCCGCACGCTCACCAAGGCCGCTGTCTGACCGCCGCGCCACACCAACATTCCGAACGGTCATGGCTGTCCCACGCTCCGAATCCTTTACAGGGCTTCAGCGCAGCGCGTATACTGCGAATGCGGTAATGTCGCGGCGACTGAGGCTCCCGGAGCGCGGACCTCAGTCTCTTTTTTCAGCCGGAGGGCGAGATGCCTGACAGATCCGTTCCACTGACGAAGGAAGGGCTGGCCAAACTCCAGGAGGAGCTCGACTACCTCCGCAACGTGCGCCGTCCCCAGGTCGCCGAGCGCATCCATCAGTCCAAGGAGCTGGCCAGCACGCAGAACAACGCCGAGTACGACGACGCCAAGAACGAGCAGGCCTTCGTCGAAGGACGCATCCTGACCCTCGAGCGGCTCATCCAGAACGCCGTCCTCATCGACGAGGAGGAGGCCCACCACGCCTCGCGCGTCCAGCTCGGCTCCGACGTGGTCGTCCTCGACGAGAACGGCGAGAAGCGCACGTTCACCATCGTCGGCTTCACCGAGGCCGATCCGAAGGTCGGCAAGATCAGCAACGAGTCCCCTGTGGGACGCGCCCTGCTGGGCCACCGCAAGGGCGACGTGGTCGAGGTGGTGGTGCCCGCGGGCGTGAAGAAGCTCACCATTCTCGAGATCAAGTAGCCGGCGAACGCATCCGACGTTGACGAGGCGGGCCGGCGGCCCGCCTCGCCGCGTTTCGGCCTGTCGCGCCAGCGCCGCGCGACGTAGAATCACCGTCGTATGCCGACCATCGAAGAACTGCGCGAGGAACGCCTGGCCAAGCTGCGACGCCTCCGAGAGCGAGGCGTCGATCCCTATCCCGCGCACTTCCACCGCACGCACGACAACGCCTCCGCGGCCGAGCTCTTCCTCGCTCACGAAGCGAGCGCCGGCGCGGGGACACAGGGTCCTGTCGTCACCGTCGCCGGGCGCGTCACCGCCCTCCGCGACATGGGCCGGGCGGCGTTCCTCGACCTCCGCGACGCCTCCGGGCGCATTCAGGCGCATCTCCGCCGCGACGTCCTGGGCGACGCCTTCGGGCTGCTCGCCGACCTCGACCTCGGGGACTTCCTCGGCGTGACCGGCCCGCTGTTCCGAACCCGGGCCGGCGAGATCACGGTCGAGGCGCGTGAGCTCACACTTCTCGCGAAGGCGCTTCAGCCGCCGCCGGAGAAATGGCACGGGCTCCAGGATGTCGAGCTGCGGTACCGGCGTCGGTATCTCGACCTGATGGCGAACGAGGAGGTGCGCGACCTCTTCCGGACGCGCAGCGCCATCGTCCGGGCCATCCGGCGGTTCATGGACGACCGGGGCTTCATGGAGGTGGAGACGCCCGTCCTGCAGGCGGAGGCCGGGGGCGCCGCCGCCACGCCGTTCGTCACCCATCACCGCGCCCTCGACCGCGACTTCTACCTCCGCATCTCGCTCGAGCTGCACCTGAAGCGGCTGCTCATTGGGGGCTACGACCGCGTTTACGAGATCGGCCGCATCTTCCGGAACGAGGGGGTCTCGTGGAAGTACAACCCCGAGTTCACGATGATGGAGAGCTACGAGGCCTACGCCGACTACCACGACGTCGCCCGCATGGTCGAGGAGCTCGTCTCGACGGCAGCGCAGGAGGTGCTGGGGACCACGAAGGTCACATACGGCGATTCCGTGATCGACCTGAGGCCCCCGTGGCGGCGCCTCACGATGCGAGAGGCCTTCATCGAGTATGCAGGGTTCGACCTCGAGACCTACCGGGACGATCGTGAGGGCCTGCTGGAACGCGCCCGGGCCATGCACATCGAAGTCGACCCCGGCTGGAGCTGGGGCAAGCTGGTCGACGAGATCTTCTCGAACGCCGTCGAGCCCCACCTGGTCCAGCCGACGTTCCTGCTCGACTACCCCCGCGAGCTGTCGCCGCTGGCGAAGGCGAAGGCCGACGCGCCTCATCTGGTCGAGCGCTTCGAGGCGTTCTGCCGCGGCATGGAGATCGCCAACGCCTACTCGGAGCTGAACGACCCCATCGACCAGCGGGAGCGCTTCCTGGTGCAGGCGCGGCTCAAGGCCGCGGGCCTCGAAGAAGTCGAGACCCTCGACGAAGACTTCCTCCTCGCCCTCGAGCACGGCATGCCCCCGGCGGGCGGCCTCGGCCTCGGCATCGACCGGCTCGTCATGCTGCTCACCGGCCAGCGCTCGATTCGTGAGGTGATCCTGTTCCCCCACATGCGGCAGCCGGAGTAGCGCTGGGCGCTCCGTCGCCCCATGCCGGCGCGCTACCCTGTACGCGATGCCCGTCTTCACGTCGTTCGACGAAGCCTGGCGCTGGTTCGACGAGGGCGGCGACATCGTCGTCGCCGACGACGCGTGGGCCGGCGCCTGGGCGCATGGCCGGGCGCAGTATCTCACGTTCCTGGCCCGCGTCGACGACGCCCGGGCACTGGCGGCGGCCGAACGGGCGCAGGAGCGGCTCGCGGGCGTGCCGGGCGTCGCGCCGTTCAGCCGCGAGTACCTCCATGTGACGCTCGCCGAGGTCGGGTTTCAGGTGGTGAAGCCGGTCCGGCCCGACGAACTTACCCGCGAGCGAGCCATCGAGCTGGGCGCGCTCGCGGCGCCCCTCTTCCAACGCACGCCGCCCCTCACGTTCGCTCTCGGACCGGTCAACGTCCTCAACGAGGCCATTGTGCTGGAGGTGCGGGACGACGGCGCCTGGGCGGCCCTGCGCCGCGCCCTGACCGAGACGCTCGGCCTGCAGGCGCCACCGGCGCTACCGCATCTGACGGTCGCGCGCTGCGTGGAGCCGCCCGACATCGACGCCCTGCGCTCCGCGCTCCGAGCGCTCCGCGCCGAGCCCGACGAGGTTCGCTTCACGGTCCGGCGCATCGAGTTCGTGCGGGCGTGGCTCGTGGGCGATTTCCCCCGCGACGAGCCGGAGCTCGAGACGCTGCGGCGCTACGGCCTGCGGGGCTAGCCGCTGAGGGGGCTTGACAAGCGTCGTACGTTTGTTCTACTGTTGGGCCCGACGGCAGGACAGTATGATGACACCGCGAGCGCCGAGCGGCGCGAGGGGTGTCCGCAGTCGAGCAGGGAGGCCCCCTCATGGCCAGCGCCAGCGCCACCGCCAGCGTCAACGGAACGGGACAGGTGGACGACAAGACCAAGGCCCTCGAGATCACCCTGGGACAGATCGAGAAGCAGTTCGGACGGGGCGCCATCATGCGTCTCGGCGAGGCCTCGCAGGCCATGCAGGTCGAGGCCATCCCCACCGGCTCGCTCGCCCTCGACCTCGCCCTGGGCATCGGCGGCGTGCCCCGCGGCCGCGTCATCGAGATCTTCGGCCCCGAATCAGCCGGCAAGTCGACC
>DATLZC010000208.1:0-5545 GCA_035574215.1 Dehalococcoidia bacterium
GGGCAGGTGCTGCTCGCCATCGGGCTGTTCCTGCAGTTCCTCGGCTTCCTGACCATCCGCCGCATCCTGGACATTCCCATCTAGGGGGACCGACGCCATGGTACCCACGCTTGCCGCCATCTTCGCCTTCGCGACCATCGCGAGCTTCGCGGCCTGGATCGTCCGCCGTCCCGCGGGCGAGGGCGAGGCGCGCCTGCGTTCGCTGGCGGACTTCCGCTTCTCGGGCATGGAGGGCGTGAGCTTCCGCGAGCGCATTCTGCTGCCCACGGCGCACGGCATCGCGGACCGCTTCACGGCGCTGCTGCCGCCCGCGTTCATCGCCCGCACCTCCCGCAAGCTGGTGATGGCGGGCCGCCCGATGACGGTGGGCGCGTTCTTCACCGTCGTCTTCGCGATGGGCGGCCTGGGCGCCGTGCTGGGGCTCGCCCTCGTTTGGGTCGCGACGAACGGCGACCCGTCGCCCGCGGCGCTCTTCTTCGTGCCGGTGCTCGGCGGCGTCGGCCTGCTCCTGCCGTTCCTCTGGCTCTCCCGCCAGGTGAGCGCGCGGCAGACCGCCGTCTGGAAGAGCCTGCCCGACGGATTCGACCTCGTGACCATCTGCGTCGAGGCGGGACTGGGGCTCGACGCGGCCTTCCAGCGCGTGGCGGAGAAGGTCAGCGGGCCCTTCGCGGACGAAATTCGCGTCATGCTGCGCGAGGTCGCGATGGGCAAGCCGCGCCGCGAGGCGCTGATGGACATGGCCGAGCGCACCGGCGTGCCCGAGCTGCGCTCGTTCGCGAGCGCCGTGATCCAGGCGGAGCAGCTCGGCACCAGCCTGGCGAGCGTCTTGCGGGTGCAGGCGCAGCAGCTCCGCGTCCGCAGGCGCCAGAAGGCGGAGGAGCTGGCGCGACGCGCTCCGGTGAAGATGGTCTTCCCGCTGGTGCTGTTCCTGATTCCGTCGCTCTTCATCGTCATCCTCGGTCCGGTCGCGGTGAACGTCATCCGGGCCTTCGAGGGCTGAGCCATGGAGTCTGCGCCTTCCGCATCCGCCGCCGCGAATCATTACCAGCTTCTCGGCGTAGGCCCGCTCGCACCCCAGGACCTCATCGTCGAGGCCTACTGGATGCGCTCGCGTCCGCCCGGGAAGCCCGTGCCGCCGGAGAGCCTGCTGAAGCGACTGAACGAAGCCTACGCGACGCTGGTCGACCCGGAGCGCCGGGACGCCTACAACGAATCGCTCGGGCTTCCCGTGCCCTCCAGGCGGCACCTCTGGCAGGAGACGCTCCGCGCGCCCCACGAGTGGCTGCAGGTCGACCCGGTCTTCGGACGCGACCTCGTTCCGCTGGCGTACTCCATCATGCGGGAGCACTGGCTCGAGGCCGTCGCCACGGGCCGTGTGAAGCGAGACGTCATCCGTCAGGTCGACGCCGCCCGCGAGGCCCTGACGTCCGCCGAGGCGCCTGCGCCGGTCTCGGCGCCTTCGCGCGCTGCGGAGACGCCGCGGCGGCTGGAGCTGGCGGCCGCGCTGCGTTCGGGCATCGCCGGGCTCGCGCGGGGCGTGCGTGCGCTCGTGCAGGGTCCGCCGATGCCGCCGCCTGAGCCCGCGGTCGAGAACGGCGCCGCCGAGGAGCGCATCCAAACGCTCACGCCGGCCGAGCCGGAGCCCGCGCCGGCGTCTCGCGTCCCTGAGCCCGAGCAGGCGCCGCCCGCGTTCCTGACGAGGGGGGAGACGCAAGAGCCGGCGCAGGCGACGGCGGCTCCTGCGCCCAGAACGGCGCCGGCCGCCGATGTCCTCGTTCCCGTGAAATCGGCCCCTCCCGAATCGATCGAAGGCGCGTACCTGACGTGGACTACGGCGTCGGGGGACGCCGTCGCAGCGCCGATCGAGGAGTTCCTCCGGGTCGGCACGCACAACCTCTGCGAGATCCGTCTCGTAGGAGAGACCATGCCGGAGGAGTTGGTCCGTATCTGGCGTGACCCGGACGGCCGCTACGTCCTCCGCCACATGCCGGCGTCGGGCGTGGTGTCCATCAACGGAAAGCCGATGATCTGGGCGGAGCTGGAGGACGGCGACGTCATCGACCTCTGCGGCGTGCCGGTGACCTTCCGGCAGCCGGCGTCCGTGGGGGCGCGCAGCGCCTCGTCCTAGTGTGAGGAACGTCCATGAACGCTGAGAGCGCCGGAGCGCTGACCGCGGTGGACACCGCGGCCGAAGGGCGGCCCGAGCCTACGACCATCGCGGAGACGGGTCTGACCCGCGAATTCCTGTACGAGCTGACGCTGCGGTCGATGTATTACGCCGGCAGCGCCACAGCCGCCGGTCTGGTGGA
Source organism: Dehalococcoidia bacterium (assembly GCA_035574215.1). Classification (GTDB taxonomy): domain Bacteria; phylum Chloroflexota; class Dehalococcoidia; order DSTF01; family JACRBR01; genus DATLZC01. The sequence goes on from DATLZC010000208.1 coordinate 2,310, forward strand.
CGCGCTCGGGCTCGCGGGTTCGGTAGTGCAGGAGATCCTCTCGGCGCTGTCGCGGGAGCGGCTGATCATGGTGCTGGGCGGCGAAACCGCCCGCCCCATGTCGTACGAGTACGCCATCACCGAGCAGGGCATCGAGCGCGCCCAGGCGGCCATGGAGCGCACCCAGTACGTCGGCGTGGCGCCCGTGCCGTTCGCGGCGTACGTCGATCAGGTCGAGCGCCAGCGCATTCGAGGCCAGGCGCTCACCCGCGACGAGGTCGAGCGGTGCCTGTCGCATCTCGTGTTGGACGAGGCGACGCGCCTCCATGTCGGCCGGGCCGCCGCATCCCGGAAGCCCACCCTCGTGTACGGGCCGTCGGGCAACGGCAAGACCAGCATCGTCCAGGCGCTCGGCGGCACCGTCTCCGGGGACATCTACATCCCGTACGCCATCGAGGTGCTCGGCCACGTCATTCGCCTGTACGACCCGTCGAAGCACGTGCGTGTCGACGAGCCGTCGGACCTCTCGGGGATCCGGCGCGCCCGGCGTCACGACCGGCGATGGGTCCGCATCCGGAGGCCCGCCGTCTGGGTGGGCGGCGAGCTGACGCGGCACAGCCTCGAGCTGGTCTGGGACGAGCGGTCGAAGACGTACGAGGCGCCCATCCAGCTCAAGGCCAACGGCGGCACGCTCATCATCGACGACTTCGGCCGGCAGCAGATCCCGGCCGTGGAGCTGCTGAACCGGTGGATCGTCGCCCTGGAAGGCGGCGTCGACCACCTCACGTTCCACACGGGCCAGACGCTCGCCATCCCCTTCGATGTTCTGGTGCTGTTCTCGACGAACCTCGATCCGTCGCAGCTCGCGGACGACGCCTTCCTGCGCCGCATCCGGTACAAGATCGAGGTGCGGAATCCCACCGAAGCGGAGTTCCGCGAGATCTTCCGCCGCGAGGCGGCCGCCCGCGGGCTGGCGTACGACGAGGGCGTCGTCGACCACGTCCTGCGCACGTGGTACCACGGCCGCGAGTTGCGTGGCTGCCACCCGAAGGACATCATCGAGGCCGTGCTCGACGCCGCGCAGTACGAAGGACGCGAGGCCGCGCTCACCCGCGAGGCCGTCGACGACGCCTGCGAGACCTACTTCCTCCACGAGCCCGCTCGCTGAACGGCGGCGCGTCCCGCGTGAGCCAGCCGCCGGGCGGCCCTTGTGATCCACGGCAGCGCCCGACATAGTGGGCTGAGCGCCAGGGCGCTCGAACCCCATGGGAGCTACGACCGAATCGTTCCTGTTCTCCCGATGGCCGCGGATGGCCGCCCGTCATCCATGGCGCGTCTTCGCAGGCGCTGCCGTTCTGGCGGTCGCCCTGGGCGCGGCGTCGTTCGCATGGCGCGGCGACTTCACCGACCAGTTCAGCGCTCCGGGGACCGAATCCCAGCGCGCTATCGACCTCCTCCGCGAGCGCTTCCCGCAGCAGGCAGGCGACACGGCCGTCGTCGTCGTGAAGGCGGACGGCGGATTCGATGACGCCGCAACACGGGCGCGGGTGGATGCGCTCGTCGCGGCGCTCGAGGGGTTGCCGCACGTCGCGGAAGTGACGTCTCCCTTCGAGGCCAACGGCGCCATCTCGCCCGACGGGCGCATCGCGCGCATCACGGTTCTGTACGACGCCCGGGCCCGCGACCTGCCTCGCGCGAGCGTGGAGGCGCTCGACCGGCTTCGCGAGCGTTCGAACGCCCCCGGCTTCCAGGTCGAGGTCGGAGGCAACGTCATCCGTGTGATTGAGCGGCCCGAGATGGGCCGCACGGAGCTTGTGGGTTTGAGCGCCGCCGTGGTCGTGCTTCTCGTCGCTTTTGGATCGGTCGTCGCCATGGCGCTGCCCATCGGGACGGCGCTGCTGGCGCTGGGGCTGGGGCTGCTGGTGATCAGCCTGGCGACCCGCTTTGTGGCGCTGCCGTCGTTCACCCCGCAGTTCGCGGCGATGATCGGCCTGGGCGTCGGCATCGACTACGCGCTGCTCATCGTGACCCGCTTCCGGGAGGCGCTGTCGCGCGGGCTGGCGGTGGAGGACGCCATCGTCGAGGCGTCGTCCACGGCGGGGCGGTCGGTGCTGTTCGCGGGCGGGACGGTGGTGGTGGCGATGCTCGGCCTGTGGGCCATCGGGACGCGGTTCGTCGCCGACCTGGGCACGGCGGCCGCCGTCATCGTCGCGTTCTCGGTGGGTGTGGCGCTCCTGGTGACGCCGGCGATGCTCGCGGTCGCCGGGCGGAACATCGACCGCTGGCGCGTCCCGTTCGTGCCCCCGGTGACCCACGAGAGCGAGCGCGGCTTCGGGTACCGTCTCAGCGTGGTGATCCAGCGGGCGCCGCTGCCGGCGCTGCTCCTCGCGCTCGGGCTCCTCGTCACGCTCGCCCTGCCGCTCACGCGCATCCGCCTCGGCTCCTCGGACGCCGGGAGCAATCCGACGTCCTTCACATCACGGCGCGCGTACGACCTGCTGTCCGAAGGGTTCGGGCCGGGCTTCAACGGGCCCATCCTCATCGCCACGAGCGTCGACCGGCCCGAAGACGCGGCGGTCGTCGAGCGCCTGCCCGAGCGGCTCGCCGGGCTACCCGACGTCGCGTTCGTGGCGCCGCCGCGATTCAACGACGACCGCACCGCGGCCACCATCACGGTGGTGCCGGAGAGCGCGCCCGACGCCAGAGAGACCTCGACGCTCGTGCACGCCCTGCGCCAGCGCCTGCGCGAGGAGACCGCGGGCTCTGGCGTCACCGCCTACGTGGGGGGCACGACGGCGGCGTTCATCGACATCGGAGAGCGCATCACGGCGCGGCTGCCCGCGCTCATCGCCATCGTCATCGGCCTCAGCTTCGCGCTTCTGATGATGGCGTTCCGCTCGATCGTGGTCCCGGTGAAGGCGGCGCTGATGAACCTGCTCGCCATCGGGGCGGCCTATGGCGTCGTCGTCGCCGTGTTCCAGTGGGGATGGCTCGGGGATGTGATCGGCGTCGCCCGCACAGGGCCCATCGAGTCGTTCTTCCCGATGTTCCTCTTCGCTATCCTCTTCGGCCTCTCGATGGACTACGAGGTCTTCCTCGTGAGCCGCATCCGCGAAGAGTATCTGCGGACTGGCGACGCCAGCGGTGCGGTGGCGCGCGGCCTGTCGCTCACCACGCGCCTCATCTCAGCCGCGGCCGCCATCATGGTCGCCGTCTTTCTGAGCTTCGCGTTCGCCGAACAGCGCGTGATCAAGGAG
>DATLZC010000209.1:0-5532 GCA_035574215.1 Dehalococcoidia bacterium
TTCGGCGAGCGACATGAGCGAACGAGCGCCTCTCTATCGACCTGAGCAGGAACGGGACGCCTGCGGCGTCGGCTTCGTCGCGGACATCGCCGGGCGGCCCAGCCACGCCATCCTCGAGATGGCGATTCAGTGCGTCACGAATCTCACGCACCGCGGCGCCCTCGACGCTGACGCCAAAACCGGCGACGGCGCAGGCGTGAGCTTCCAGATCCCCCGGCAGTTCTTCGCCGAGGTCGTGCGCGAGCTCGGACACGGCGTGGTCGACCCCGCCGACCTCGCCGTGGGCATGGTGTTCCTGCCGCGGAACGAGGACGACGCCGGGCGCTGCAAGTACCGCCTCGCGAAGGCCGCGGGCGACCGCGGGCTCACGGTGCTCGGATGGCGCCCGGTTCCTGTCGACGACTCGGTGCTCGGCGACCAGGCTCGCCGCACGCAGCCTCGCATCGAGCAAATCCTCCTGCGCCGCCCGCCCGGGATGGACGACGCCGCGTACGAGCGGACGCTCTTTCTCGTGCGCAAGGACGCCGAGCGGTGGGCGCGCGAGGCAGGCGTGAACGAGTTCTACGTACCGTCGCTTTCCCATCGGACCATCGTGTACAAGGGGCTGTTGGTCGCCCATCAGCTCAACAAGTTCTACCTCGACCTCAAGGACCCGCGGTTCGAAACGGCGCTGGCGGTCTTCCATCAGCGCTACAGCACCAACACGTTCCCGAACTGGATTCTCGCGCAGCCCTTCCGGATGCTCGCGCACAACGGCGAGATCAACACGCTGCAGGGCAACCGGAACTGGATGCGCGCCCGCGAGCCGGAGCTGGGCTCCGAAGTGTGGGGCTACGACATCGAGGCGGTGAAGCCCATCATCCAGGAGGGGTTCAGCGACTCCGCATCCCTCGACAACGCCCTCGAGGCGCTGGTCCTGTCGGGCCGCGACCCGCTCCACGCGATGATGATGCTGATTCCGGAGGCGTGGGAGAACATGCCCAACATGCCCCGGAACCAGCGCGACTTCTACGAATACCACGCCTGCCTCAGCGAGCCCTGGGATGGCCCCGCCAGCGTCGCGTTTACGGACGGCGTCATCGTCGGCGCCACCCTCGACCGGAACGGTCTTCGGCCGGCCCGCTATCAGATCACGTCCGACGGCCTCATCGTCATGGGGTCCGAGGTCGGGATGCTCGAGCTCGACTGCGGGAAGATCGTCGAGAAGGGGCGGCTCGGGCCGGGGCAGATGATCGCGGTCGACACCGCGAAGGGCGCGCTCCTCAAGAACGACGACATCAAGAACGAGGTGGCCTCGCGAAAGCCGTACGGGCGCTGGGTGCGGGAGCACCTGATGCACCTGGACGACTACCTCAAGACGTGCTCGATCGAGGTGGTCCGCCCGGAAATGAACCTGACGCAGCAGCAGGCTGCGTTCGGGTACACGCGCGAGGAGCTGCAGTACGTCATCCGGCCCATGGCGCAGGACGGCAAGGAGCCGGTCTGGTCGATGGGAGATGACACGGCGCTGGCGGTCCTCGAGGAAGTTCCGCGGCTCCTCCCAAACTACTTCAAGCAGAAGTTCGCTCAGGTCACGAATCCTCCCATCGACCCCATCCGGGAAGAGCTGGTGATGTCGCTGGACGTCTACCTGGGGCCGAGGCTGAGCCTGTTCGAGGAGACACCGGAGCACGCGCGGCTTCTGCACGTCGCGTCGCCCCTGATGATCGACGAAGAGATCGACGCGCTGAAGACGCTCGACAACGGCGTGTTCAAGGGTGCGGTGCTGCCGGCGCTGTTCACGCCGACGGGCCCCGACGCGCTGGAGCCGGCGCTGCGCGAGCTGTGCCGCAAGGCCTCGGAGGCCATCGACGCCGGCGCGAACATCCTCGTGCTGAGCGACCGCGGCGTCGACGCCACCCACGCGCCTATCCCGATGCTCCTGGCCGTGGGCGCCGTGCACCATCACCTCATCCGCGAAGGCAAGCGGATGCGGGCGAGCATCGTCTGCGAGACAGGCGAGGCCCGCGATGTCCACCAGATCGCCACGCTCATCGGGTACGGGGCGAGCGGGGTGAACCCGTACCTAGCGCTCGAGACCGTGAGCCAGCTCTTCTTCTCGGGCCAGCTCAAGGACCTCGACGTGCACAAGGCGCTCACGAACTACGAGAAGGCCGTCGACGCGGGCATCCTCAAGATCATGTCCAAGATGGGCATCTCGACGGTGTCCGCCTATCACGGGGCGCAGATCTTCGAGGCCGTCGGCCTCTCGCAAGAGGTGATGGACCTCGCGTTCGTCGGCACGCCCTCGCGCATCGGCGGCATCGGCCTGCGAGAGATCGCCGAGGACGTGCTTCGCCGCCATCGCAAGGCGTTCCAGCCCGAGGACGGCGTGCAGCTCGATGTGGGAGGCTTCATCCGCTACCGCAAGGAAGGCGAGTACCACGGCAACAATCCCGAAGTCGTCCGCGCGCTGCACCACGCGGTGGAAACGCGCCGGTACGAGGACTACCGCGTCTATGCCGACATGGTGAACAAGCGGTCGCCTATCGCCCTTCGCGACTTGCTCGATTTCAACAGCGACCGGCCGCCCATCCCGGTGGAGGAGGTCGAGCCCATCGAGTCGATCATGCGGCGCTTCGCGACGGGCGCGATGTCGCTGGGCGCGCTGAGCCCGGAGGCGCACGAGACCATCGCCATCGGGATGAACCGCATCGGCGGGAAGAGCAACACGGGCGAAGGCGGCGAAGAAGCCTGGCGCTGGTGGCAGAAGCGCAACAGCGACGACGCCAACAGCCGCATCAAGCAGGTGGCGTCGGGCCGGTTCGGCGTGACCCCGCCATACCTCGCGGCGGCGTGGGAGCTCGAGATCAAGATGGCCCAGGGGTCCAAGCCCGGCGAAGGCGGGCAGCTCCCCGGGCACAAGGTGTCGCCGTACATCGCGACCATCCGGCACACGCTGCCGGGGACGCCGCTCATCTCCCCGCCACCGCATCACGACATCTACAGCATCGAGGACCTGGCGCAGCTCATCTATGACCTCAAGCAGGTCAACCCGCGGGCCAGGATCTGCGTGAAGCTGGTGGCGGAGGAGGGCGTCGGCACCATCGCCGCAGGCGTGGCGAAGGGCTATGCCGACGTCATCCAGATCTCGGGCCACGAGGGCGGAACCGGCGCCTCGCCGCTGTCGTCCATCAAGTACGCGGGCCTGCCGTGGGAGCTGGGTCTCGCGGAGACGCAGCAGGTCTTGGTGCTCAACGACCTGCGCAGCCGTGTGACCGTGCGGGTCGACGGCGGGTTCCACACCGGGCGCGACGTGGTGGTGGCGGCGATGCTCGGGGCGGACGAGTACGGCTTCGGGACCATCGCGCTCATCGCTATCGGGTGTCAGATGGCGCGACAGTGCCACCTCAACACCTGCCCCGTGGGGATCGCGTCACAACGCGAAGACCTGCGGGCGAAGTTCCCCGGGACGCCCGACAATGTCGTGACCTTCTTCTCCCATGTGGCGCAGGAGGTTCGCGAGCTGCTGGCGAGCCTGGGCTATCGACGGCTGGACGAGATCATCGGCCGGATGGACCTCCTCCGCCAGATCGAGCGGCCGGAGCGGCCCCGCGCGAAGACGCTCGACCTGTCGCCCATCATCACGATGGCGCCCGACGGCAAGCCGATTCGCGCGCTGCAGGAGCGCAACGACCGCGTGGAGCGGACGCTCGATGACCAGATTCTCGAGGACGCGAAGGAGGCGCTCGAGGGCCGGGGCAGCGTGCGGCTGTGCTACAAGGTGCGGAACACGGACCGAACGGTCGGGACGAAGCTGGCGGGGGAGATCGCCTACCGCTACCACGAAGAAGGGCTGCCCGAGGGCACTATCGAGATCAACCTCGAGGGGAGCGCTGGCCAGAGCCTGGGCGCCTTCCTCCACCGGGGGATTCGCATCATCCTCCGGGGCGAGGCCAACGACTACGTGGGCAAGGGTATGGGCGGAGGCGAGATCGCGCTTCTGCCGCCGGAGGGGTCTCCGTTCGAAAGCCACGAGAACGTCATCATGGGCAACACCTGCCTGTACGGGGCCACCGGCGGCATGCTGTTCGCCGCAGGGCGGGCTGGCGAGCGCTTCGCGGTCCGCAACTCCGGCGCGAAGGCGGTCGTCGAGGGCGTCGGCGACCACGGGTGCGAGTACATGACCGAGGGCGTCGTCGTCATCCTCGGCGAGACCGGGCGCAACTTCGGCGCCGGCATGTCCAACGGCATCGCCTACGTCCTGGACGAGAAGGGCGACTTCCCGTCGAAGCTCAACCCCGAGCTCGTCGCCATCAAGCGGGTGACGGGTGACCAGGACATCGAGATGCTCACGGGCCTCATCAAGCGGCACGTCCAGCTCACCGGGAGCCGCCGCGGCCGCGAGATCCTCGAGAACTGGGAGCGCTTCCAGCCGCTCTTCTGGAAGGTCGCGCCGCACACGGCGATGACGGAAGAGGGCCCGCAGACCATCATCAACCGGCACATCGAATCGGTCCGCGCCGCCATCGCGATGGGATGACCGCTCAGCGGCCGTCCTCGGCATCGGCCTCCGTTTCCGCGATCTCCCGCCAGCAGCGCGAGACGACCCGCTCGGCGACGGCGTAGCTGAACCCCCTGCGGAGCAGAAAGCCGCCGAGCCGCCGGCGGAACGTCTCCTCGTCGAGGCCGGCGAAGGCGCGGAGGCGGCGAGAGGCGGCGCGAACGGCGGCGTCTTCGTCCTCGATGCCGACTGTCGCTTCCGTGGCGGTCGGCGCCTCGACGCCGCGGCTGCGCAGCTCCGCCTTCAGCAGGCGCCGCGACCGCGGGCTGGACGCGTCGCGCGTCTCGACCCAGAAGCGGGCAAACGCTGCGTCGTCCAGGTAGCCCATGGCCCGCAGGCGGGAGACGGCCGCGTCGATGTGGTCGCGGTCGAAGCGGCGCCGGCGAAGGGCGTCGCGAAGCTCGCGCTCGCTTCGTGGCCGGCGCGCGACGAGACGCAGCGCGCTCTGCACGCACCGCTGGCGCGCGTCGGCGTCCCGAAGCGCCTCCACGTCGGCATCCGCGAGACGCTGACCCTCACGCAAGCCGTGCTGCAACGCGACGTCGGCGGCGACGGAGAAGGCGAAGGCGCCGTCGAGATGCACATTCACTCGCCGGCGCCCCTTCTGCCGCTCGAGGAGCGTGACGATCACGTCCCTGGCCTTCGAACGCCGCTATTCGTCGAAAGGTGGCTCGTCGTCATCGGCCGCGGCGGCGGAGACAGGCATGCGCTGGCCCGCCGCGCGGGCCCGGATCTCGCGCTCGATCTCCGCGGCGACCTCCGGGTGCTGCGCGAGGAACTCCTTCGCGTTCTCGCGCCCCTGCCCGAGACGCTGCTCGCCGTAGGTGAAGAACGCGCCCAGCTTCCGCACGACGCCGTACTCCACGCCGAGGTCGATGATGTCGCCTTCGCGGCTGATACCGGCCTTGCCCGGCGTGAACATGATGTCGAACTCGGCCGTCCGGAAGGGCGGCGCGACCTTGTTCTTCACCACCTTGGTGCGCACGCGG
>DATLZC010000210.1:0-2149 GCA_035574215.1 Dehalococcoidia bacterium
GTATCGCCTTCTGGGTGACCGCGGACAACCTGCGCAAGGGCGCCGCCTTGAACGCCATCCAGATCGCCGAGGAGCTCATCGCGCGGAACCTGGTGCCGTCATGACCGCTCCCGCGCCGCCGTTCGGGCGGGTCATCACCGCCATGGTCACGCCGTTCACCGAGGACGGCGCGGTGGACTACGCGCGCGCCCGCGCCCTCGCCGTCGCGCTCGTCGAATCCGGCAGCGACGCGCTCGTGGTGTGCGGAACGACGGGCGAAGCGCCGACGCTGACGCGCGAGGAGAAGCTGCGGCTGGTGCGCGAGGTGAAGGACGCGCTGGCGGGCAGGGGCGCGGTCATCGCGGGCACGGGGACGTACAGCACGGCCGAGAGCATCGAGCTTTCGCGGGAGGCGGAGCGCGCCGGCGCCGACGGATTGCTCCTCGTCGTCCCCTACTACAACAAACCGACTCAAGAGGGCCTCTACCGCCACTTCGCGGCCATCGCCGAAGCCGTCTCGCTTCCCTGCATGCTCTACAACGTGCCCTCGCGCACGGTCGCCAACCTCGCGGCGGACACGACGATTCGCCTCTCCCATGTGCCCAACATCGTCGGCGTGAAGGAGGCGAGCGGCGACCTCGAACAGATCGGGCGCATCATCCGCGGGGCGGCGCCGGGGTTCACCGTCTGGAGCGGGAACGATCAGGACACGCTGCCCATTCTCGCCATCGGCGGATACGGCGTCGTCAGCGTCATCTCGCATCTGGTGGGGCGTCAGGTCGCCGAGATGGTGGCGGCGTTCGTGCGGGGCGACACGGCCCGGGCGGGCGAGCTGCACCTGCGCCTGCTGCCGCTGGTCAAGGCGATGTTCCTCGTGGCGAACCCCATCCCCGTGAAGTACGCGCTGGGTCAGGTGGGCTTCCCGGTCGGCGGGCTGCGGCTCCCGCTGTGCGGGCCCGACGAGGCCACGGCACGCGCCATCCGGGAGGAGCTGGCGCGTCACACCATCGACCTGCCCCGGCTCGACTCCATCCCGGGGTTCGTCCGCGCGTAGCCGGCCGCCCGGCGCGCTAGCGGCCCCGGAACTCGGGGCGCCGCTTCTCGAGAAACGCGCGCACGCCCTCCGCCCGGTCTTCCGTCGTTTGCAGAATGATCGTGAGGTCTGTCTCGTAGCGGAGCGCCTCGTCGAGGGGTAGGTCCAGTCCCCGGTGCACGGCCTCCTTGGCGTACCGCAGGGCGATCGGGCCGCGCTCGGCCATGCGGCCTGCTAGCGCCTCCGCCTGGGTTTCGAGGCGGTCTACTGGCGCCACGGCGCTCACGAGGCCCGCCTCTCGCGCCCATTGCGCGTCGCGCTCCTCCCCGAACAGCAGCAGCTCGAGCGCGCGTCCGCGCCCCACGAGCCGGGGCAACCGCTGCGTGCCGCCTGCCATGGGGATCGTGCCACGGTCGACCTCGGGAAAGGCGAAGCGGGCGTCTTCCGAGGCGAGGCGGACGTCGCACGCCAGCGCGAGCTCGAGGCCTGCGCTGTGGCACCGCCCGCGGATGGCGGCGATGACGGGCGGGCCCATCTGCTCGAGGCACGCGAAGGGCGGGCGCTGGGCGAGCTCTCGGCGGAGCGCGGTCAGCTCGCCCAGAACGGCGTCCCGCTCGGAGCGCCAGCCGATCGAGAAGTCGGGCCCTTCGGCGGTCAGCACGACAGCGCGGACGTCCGCGTCATCGTTCAGCAGCTCCGCCGCCTCGCCGAGCTCCTGTAGGAACGCGAGATCGATGGGATTGCCTTCGCCCGCCCGGCAGAGGCGGAGCCAGCCGATGTGGCCACGCTTCTCGATGTGGAGGGTCTTGAACGGCGCGGTCATGCCGGAAGGCATGATACCAGCCCAACGGGCGTCGGGCCGGGGTCTCCCGCCGCACCCTGGTTCGCCTTGTCAGGGGAGGCGGGCGCGCCTATAATCGCGACGGTCGCCGTTCCCCGGGCTGTGACGACCGGAGGTACAAACGCGCCGCCCGAGCGCGCCCCGCCTGCCGTCTCGACCGTACGACATGCCCGGTGACCCTCGGCATCGCCTCCACCGGACCGGCCCGTCGCGACGCGTCGGGCGTCGGCGCCACGCTCCGGAGACCGCACCTTGAGACACGGGACGAGCGGGCCGAAGCCATGAGCGACGTCGCA
>DATLZC010000211.1:0-4149 GCA_035574215.1 Dehalococcoidia bacterium
AGCTTGCCGTAGTCGCGCTTGCGCTCGACCCGGAAGTACACATCCGGCTCTTCGCTGCCCGCCGCGGGTTCGGCGACGTAGGCGTACCCCTTGTCGATGAGCCGCTCGATCATGCGGATCATCTCGGGGATCTCCTCCGTGGCCCGCGGATAGACGTGCGCCGGGAGCACGTTCAACGCCTGCATGTCCTCGTGGTAGCGCTGGATGTAGCGCTCGGCGAGCTCGGCCGGACTGACGCCGAGGTGGTGCGCCCGGGCGATGATCTTGTCGTCGATATCGGTGAAGTTCTGGACGTGGCGGACGCGGTAGCCCCGGAACTCGAGGTAGCGCCGGAGGACGTCGAACACCACGTAGCTGAACGCGTGCCCGACGTGGCACTCGTCGTATGGCGTGACGCCGCAGACGTACATCTTGACCTCGTCGCCGGCGGGCGCGAACGGCTCGACCTGTCGTGTGAGGGTGTTGGTGAGGCGCAGGGTCACGCTCGCTCCTTCTCGCGAGCGGGCCCCGCCGCGCTGCGGCTCCGCTCTTCCTCCAGGGCCGCCGTGAGGCTGCGCACCTGCTCCTCGAGCGCCTCGATGCGGCGCTCCAGCTCGGTCATGCGGTCCCACTCGGGGTCGGGCAGCCGCAGCACCGTCTCGTCGCCCGGGTCGTGGAACGCGACGACGTGGCCGGGCACGCCCACGACCGTGGCGTTGGGCGGGACGTTGGTGACGACGACAGAGCCGGCGCCGATGCGCGCGTTGTCACCGATGGTGACCGCCCCGATGATGCGCGCTCCCGCGCCCACGAGCACGTTGTTCCCGAGCGTGGGGTGACGCTTCTCGCGTCGCCGGCTCGTCCCTCCGAGGTTCACGCCGTTGAGGATGTGGCAGTTGTCTCCGATGACGGCCGTCTCTCCGATGACCGTCCCCATGCCGTGGTCGATGAACAGCCCCTCACCGATCTGCGCTCCTGGGTGGATCTCGATGCCCGTCAGGAAGCGCCCGATGTGCGAAATGATCCGCGGCACGAGGGGGACGCCGGCCCGGTGCAGGGCGTGGGCGAGGCGGTGGATCTGACGCGCGTGGAAGCCCGGATAGGTGAGGATCACCTCCAGGTTCGAGGTCGCCGCCGGGTCGCGCTCCCGGGCGGCGCGGATGTCGTTGGCGATGGATTTGAGCAGGGACACGGGCGTTCGCGTTGCCTTCCTTTCTGCCGGAGTCGTCGCGGGAACGGGGTGTATCCGCCGCCAGGCGGATCACCCCGAACGACAACAGCAGCAGAAAGCGCCGGACCACGGAGCCGGGCGGTCCGTGTCGTTCGCGCGTCCGGCGGCGGCGCCAGCGTTCACGACGAGGCTCCTCTTGCTCCCTTCAATCCGTCACTCTATCAACGCGACGGCCAGCGCGGCAATCCCTTCGCCCCGGCCCGTGAAGCCCAGGCCGTCGGTCGTCGTGGCCTTCACGCTCACCCGCGCGGCATCGATCCCCATCGCCGCCGCGAGCGCCCCGCGCATGCGGTCGATGTGCCCGGCGAGCCGCGGCCGCTCGGCGATGACCGTCGCGTCCACGTTCCCGATGGCGTGCCCGCGCGCCTGCAGGAGCCCGGCGACGCCGGCCAGGAGATCGACGCTGCGCGCTCCGCGCCAGCGCTCGTCGTCGGACGGGAAGTGCGTCCCGATATCGCCCAGGGTGGCCGCGCCCAGCAGCGCGTCGATGACCGCGTGGGTGAGCGCGTCGCCGTCGCTGTGCCCGGCCAGCCCCGGCGCGCCCTCGATGACCACGCCCCCGAGCACCAGCGGCCGCTGCTCGTCGAACCGGTGCGCGTCGAAGCCGATACCCGTCCGCACCGCATCTCCCTCAGCGGAACAGGTCCTTCTCCGGCTCGCGGACCAGCTCGCGCGCCGAGCCTTCCGCGGGGCGCCACGCGAGGCCGCGCACCACGGCGACGGGCACGCGGTCGAGCTTCCCCATGACGAGCTCAGCGGCCGCCGCCAGTTCGTCCGGCCAACACATCTGCGTCACGCGAAGCTCGTACCCCGCGGGGTCGGTCTGTCCGCTGTAGTCCTCCAGCGCCGCCATGCCGGCGATCCCGATGGCGACGTTCACGAGCCCGTTCCGCCACGGCCGCCCGAAGGTGTCGGACACGATGACCGCGACGTCGCACCCCGTGAGGTCGCGCACGCGGTCGCGGATGCGCCGCGCCGAGGCGTCGGGGTCCTCCGGCAGGAGCACGACGCGCCCCGCCGCGGCGTTCGAGGCGTCGACGCCCGCGTTGGCGCACACGAGCCCGTGGCGCGTCTCGCAGATGAGCACCCCGCGGTCCATGCGGACGATGCGCCGGCTCTCCCGGAGCACCACTTCCACCTGACGGGCGTCCTTCTCCCACGCGTCGGCGATCTGGCGGGCGAACGCCGACGGCTCCACCGTCGCAAGGTCCACCACACGGCCTTCCGCCTTCGAGACGACCTTCTGCGTGACGACGACGACGTCGCCCGTGGCCGGCGGCGTTCCCTGGGCCCGCATGGCGTCGACGATGAGCGCGCCCAGGTCATCCCCCTCCCGCACCTCGGGCAAGCCCCCGACGGCGAACACGCGCAGCTCGGCTGGCACGGTCACACCCCCACGATGCGGATGGACGCCTGCGTCCGGTACCGCCGGTTGATGTTCACGAGCAGCGGCGTGATCGCTTCGACGAAGGGCGCCGACGCCAGCCCGCCGCCGTCGATGGCCCGCACGCCGCGGATGCGTTCCGCCAGCGCCGCGACCGCGGCCTTCGCCTCCGCGTCGTCACCGCACACGATGACGTCGGCGTCGAGCGGGACGTCGCCCTCGAGCAGCTTGCGCGCGCTCAGGTTCTGGAAGGCGCCGACCACCCGCGCCTTCGGGAGGAGCGCCTGCGCCTCCTGCGCCGCCGAGCCCTCGGCCGGAGGCGTGTACCGCACGGTCTTCCCTTCGAACCTCATCGGAACGACCGCGCTCACGACGATCTTGGCGCCGATGTCGTCCGCAAGGGCCGAGAGCGTGTCGCGCATGCCTTCGTAGGGCACGGTGACGATGACGATCTCGGCCTCGCGGCAGGCGTCGGCGTTCAGGCCAGCGAACACGGGGAGCCCCTCGGCACGCTCGCGCAACTCCGCGGCCGCCGCTTCGGCTCGCTCGCGGCTTCGCGAGCCGATCACGCACCGCTCGCCCGCCAGCGCCAGGCGAAACGCGAGCCCCTTGCCCTCCTCGCCCGTGCCTCCCACGAACCCGATCGTCACGGTCCGCTCCCTCCGCGCTGATGGCCGTCCGAATGCGGCCCATCATACCGCCGCCCGGCGCCGCGGGCGATCACAGCGCGCGGGCCGCGTCGAGCGCCGTCGCCGCCAGCGCCCGCCGCCCTTCCGCGTCGCGCATCACCGTCTCCGCGACCACGACGCGCATCCCGAGCGCCTCGACTCCGGGCGCCAGCGCCTCGTCCACGCGGTCGAGGACGAACGCCTTGGCGAGACCCGCGTACCGGCGGGCCACCCCGAGGGCGCTCACCTCCTCCCCGAGGCCCGCCAGCATCTCCGCGGCCGGCGGCTGGAGGGACTGTCCCCCGATGATGGGCGACACCGCCACGACGCGAGGATGCGCCGCCACGGCTTCGCGGATGGACCGCAGCGCCAGGATGGGCCCGACGCTCGCGACGGGGTTGCTCGGAGCGATGACGACGGCGTCCGCCGCGCGGATCGCCTCGAGCACGCCCGGCGCGGGAGCCGCGTCCTCCGCGCCCTCGAAGACCACGGCCCGCACGGCGTCGCGGGCGCGCCTCCGCACCAGGTATTCCTGGAACGACAGCGCGCCGGCGTCGGTGACCACCCTGGTCCGCACGGGGTCATCGCTCATGGGGATGACCGCCGTCTCGACGCCGAGCCGGCGCGCCAGGTCGGCCGCGACCTGCGAGAGCGTCCACCCCCTGCGCAGCAGCAGCGTCCGGTGCAGGTGAGTGGCGAGGTCGCGGTCGCCGATCTGGAACCACGTCTCGCGGCCGAAGCGCGCCAGCGCTTCCAGGAAGCGGAACGTCTCGCCGCGATAGCCCCAGCCCCGGTCGTCGTCGACGAGCCCGGCGAGCGCGTAGGTCACGATATCGGGGTCCGGGCTCACGTAGAGGCCGTGGAACTCGTCGTCGTCGCCGGTGTTG
>DATLZC010000212.1:0-4072 GCA_035574215.1 Dehalococcoidia bacterium
ATACTTCGGTCCGGCCGGAGGTCGTGGGCAGGACCGCCGGCACTACCAGAAGGAGACGGCCGAGACCCCGGTGTCTGGGCCGTACTTTATGCCAGCGATCGTCGTTATCGGCGGTCAGTGGGGCGACGAAGGCAAAGGACGTATCGTCGACCTCCTCGGCCGCAATGCCCGAATCGTCGCGAGATACTCGGCAGGGAACAACGCCGGCCATACGATCGTCAATCCGCTGGGCAAGTTCGTTCTGCATCTTGTCCCCGCAGGCATCTTTTACCCCGACAAGATCTGCCTCATCGGGAACGGCGTCGTCGTCGACCCCGCGACGCTGCTGAACGAGATCGACAGCCTCGTCGCCCACGGCATCAGCGTCGACCGGCTGTTCGTGAGCGATCGCGCCCACGTCATCATGCCGTATCACCGCCTCATCGACCAGCTCGACGAAGCCCGCAGGGGCCCCGCCGCCATCGGGACGACGGGCCGCGGCGTCGGGCCGTGCTTCGTCGACAAGGTCGGCCGGATGGGCGTGCGCGTCGGTGACCTCATCAATCCCGAGGCGCTGCGCCAGCGCCTGTCGTTCGTGCTGCCCTTCAAGAACGAGCTGCTGACGAAAATCTACGGCGCTGAGCCGCTGGACCTCGAGGCCGTGCTCGAGGAGTACGAGGCGTACGGGCGGCGGCTCGCCCCGTTCGTGCGCGACACCGCGCCCATCGTTCACGAGGCGCTGCGAGCCGGCGAGACGGTGCTGCTCGAAGGGGCGCAGGGGGCGCTGCTCGATTTAGACGCGGGCACGTATGAGTTCGTGACGTCGTCGGTGCCGTCGTCGTCGGCGGGCGGCGCGGGCGTGGGCATCGGTATCGGGCCGACCGACATCGAGAAAGTGGTCGGGGTGTACAAGGCGTACATGACGCGCGTGGGCAACGGCCCCATGCCGTCCGAGCTGCTGGACGAGACGGGGAACATCCTCCGGCTGGAGGGGCAGGAATTCGGGGCGACGACGGGCCGGCCGCGGAGGTGCGGATGGTTCGACGCGGTGGCCTCGCACTACAGCGCCATGGTGAACGGCGTCACCCACGCTGTGCTGACGAGGCTGGACGTGCTCGACAAGTTTCCGTCCATCTCCATCTGCGTGCGCTATCGGCTCGACGGGCGGACGCTGGACACGCTGCCGGCGAGCGTGGCCGACATGCAGCGCGTCGAGCCGGTGTGGGAGGAGCTTCCCGGGTGGCAGCGCCCGACGGGCCACATCCGGCGGTTCCAGGACCTGCCGCCGCAGGCGCGGGCGTACGTCGAGCGCATCGAAGAGCTGCTGGACGTGCCGATCGTCATCGTCTCGGTGGGCCCTGAGCGGGACCAGGCGATCATCGTGAACGAACTGTTCTGAGGCGCGATGGGCGACGCCCTGAATCTGTGGCTTCACATCTTCGCGGCGACGCTCTGGGTGGGGCCCCAGGTCTTTCTCTTCGTCGCAGTCATCCCCGGCGTCCGGCAGGTGACGGACGCGGCTGAGCGCAGCCGGGTGCTGCGGGTCGTGGTGTACCGCTTCGGCTATCTGAGCCTCGTGGCGATGGCGATCCTCATCGGCACGGGCGTGCAGAATATCCGCAACGCCAACGAAACCTACTTCGCGGCGGGCCCGGGGATGCTGGACTACCGGTTCGGGATCATTCTCGTGGCGAAGCTGGCGATGGTGGCGGCGAGCATCGCGCTCACGGCGTTCCACGCGCTGGTCATCGGGCCCCGGCAGCTCGCGGTCTCGGAGCAGGGCGGTCCGCAGGAAGAGGTCGAGCGGCTGCGGCGGTGGTCCATCGCGGTGTCGGGTCTGAACTTGGTGATCTCCGTCGGCGTCCTGCTGACGGCGGCGATGCTCGGAACCCAGAGCTACTCCCTGCGCTTGCGATGACCGCGCGAGGACGTACGTCGGCGGCGGGGGCGCTGCCGGACTACCTCCGGCCGGGGCTGGACGTCGTGTTCGTGGGCATCAATCCGGGGCGCCGCTCGGCGGAGACGGGGAGGCACTACGCCGGGCGGGGCAACCTCTTCTGGCCGCTGCTGTACGAATCCGGGCTCGTTCCCGTGCCGCTCACGTACGAAGACGACTGGCGCGCGCCCGAGTTCGGCATCGGCCTGACGAATCTGGTGGAGCGCTGGTCGCCGTCGATGAGCGACCTCTCGCAGGAGGAGCTGCGGGCCGGCGCCGAGCGCCTGCGGGAGAACCTCCGCCGGGTGCGCCCGCGCCTCGTGTGCTTCAACGGAAAGGGGATCTATGAGGTCTTCGCGGGAAGGCGCTGCGCCTACGGCCTCCAGCCCGAGCGGGCCGAGGGCGCGCTGGTGTATGTGATGCCGTCGACCAGCGGGCGCACGGCGGGGTTCACGCGGGCCGACAAGCTCGCGCACTTCCGAGAGGTGGCGGCGCTGGTCGCGCGCCTGCGCGAGGGCGGGGGGCCCGGCTCGTGAGCGGCGCGGAAGGCCCGGGGGCGGGCGACGTCCCTCTCTTCTCTCCGCGGCTCGACGAGCTCCTGGACGCCATCGGGCGGGGGGAGGCGCCCAACGCCGGGAGCTTCTGCGGCTACTGCTTCACCCCGCTCGCGGGCCGCGACGCCTGCGCCCACTGTGGGCGCCCCGTCTCGCAGACGCCGCCGGCCGACCGCATCCCGGACGAGGTGCTGGCGATGTACCGGGCGCTGCGGCGGCGCGAGAGCCTCGTCGTCAACTCCTTCGCGTATCTCGGCCTCACCATCGGCGTGCTGCTGTTCGTGGCGATGGTGGCCATCGCCGTCTTCTACCTGAACGCGGCGTGGTGGTTCCTCACGCTGAGCATCGTTGTGCTGCTCGTGGGCGGACGCGTGCTCGCGGGCATCCTCGGAGGCATCATCGGCGACGACCTCGGGTACCGGTACGCGCGCCGCAAGCTCGCGGAGGACTGGGCCGCGTACCAGGCCTCGCGAGGACACAGCCCCACGGATACGGACGGGTAGCCTCGGCGGCGTGCGGCGCTAGCGTCCCTGGTAACGCGGCTCGCGCTTCTCGGCGAAGGCGCGCGGCCCTTCGCGGGCGTCTTCCGACTGGAGGACGCGGCGCGACAGTTCGTTCTCCAGCTTCAGGCCCTCGTCGAAGGGCAGACTCAGCCCGCGGATGGCCGCCTCCTTGACGGCGCGCACCGCCAGCGGTCCGTTTTTGGAGATGACGCCCGCGAGTTCGAGGGCCTTCTCCATGACCTGCGCCTTCGGGACGACGTGGTTGACGAGCCCGTACTGCAGCGCCTTCTGGGCGTCGATGCGGGCGCCGGTCATCAGCAGCTCCAGCGCGATCCCGAGCGGGATGGCGCGGGGCAGGCGCTGGGTGCCGCTCGCGCCGGGGATGATGGCGCGCGTCACTTCGGGAAGGCCGAACTGCGCGTCTTCCGACGCGATGCGGATGTCGCACGAGAGCGCGATCTCGAGTCCGCCGGCGAGACAGTACCCGTTGATGGCCGCGATCATCGGCTTCCAGCACTCGAAGTCGCGGGTGATGCCGCCGAAGGCGACGCCGCGCCACTCGTCCTTGAGCTGCATCCGGCCTGCCATGAGGTTCGCCATCGCCACGAGGTCGTTCCCCGCGGAGAACGCGCGGTCACCCGCGCCCGTGAGGATGGCGACCCACAGCTCGTCGGAGTCGCGGAAGTCCTCCCACGCCTTTCGGAGCTCGTAGCTGGTCTGGGGGTCGATGGCGTTCATCACATCCGGGCGGTTGATGGTGATGATCGCCACCCGGTCGCGCCGCTCGTACTTGACGTTTTCGAAGGAAGCGAAGTCCGTCAACGTCGTCCTCCCGGTTCCCTGCTCTGGCGAGGCCCAAGGATAGCACCGGGCCGCCGCTCGATCTACGGCGCGTCGGCCTGAGTGTCGGCGCGGTAACGGCGGATTCCCCGCGGCGTTAGTGCAACGGAGGAGGCTCGCCTCCTCCCGCCCGTTGAGGCGACGAACCGGGGTCGGCCCGCGCGACGCGGGGACGTGGTCACCGCAGACCCCGGGGAGCCAGTGGTGAACCCGGCAACGGGGCGCAATCGGTCTCGAACGAGGGAGACAGCCGATGGCGC
>DATLZC010000213.1:0-26096 GCA_035574215.1 Dehalococcoidia bacterium
CGCGCGACTGGTCAAGCTGACGTTCCAGCACACGTCGGCGACGTACGCCTTCGAAGAGGCGCGGCGGGTCGAACGGCTGCTCCGCAACGAGCGCGATCGTCGCGGGCTCGACATCGACATCCGGGGTCCGGCGCCGGCGTATGTCGCCCGCGTACGGGGACGCTGGCGCTGGCAGATCGTGCTGAAGGGGCTCGACCCCGCGGAGTTCGTGCGCGACCTCGCGCTCCCGCAGAACTGGTCCATCGACGTCGACCCCGTGACCCTGCTGTGAGCGGCTCGCTCCGCCGCCCGTTCGCCGCGCGCAGGCGATGACGATAGAATGGGGCGCAGCCTCGGGTTCCGAACGACGCCGCTACGGGAGATGCCGATGTCCATCCTGCCGATTCGCACCATCAACCCCAAGAAGCGCAAGGGGCCGCCGTCCGCGGGCTTCACGAGCGACCCTGTGCTCCGCCAGAAGACGAAGAAGGTCTCGCGCATCGACGAGTCGATCCAGAAGCTCATCGACGACATGATCGAGACGATGTACGCGGCCCGTGGCGTCGGGCTGGCGGCGCCCCAGGTGGGGGTGTCGCTGCGGGTCTGCGTCATCGGCATGCCGGACCAGGAGCCCTTCGCCTTGATCAACCCGGAGATCGTGAAGAAGTCGGGCCTCAGGCGCGTGTGGGAGGGCTGTCTCTCCATCCCCGGGTTCCAGGCGCTCGTTCCCCGCTCGGAGAAGGTCACCGTGAAGGGCCTCGACCGGAACGGCAAGGAGGTCCGCATCAAGGCCGAGAACGACCTGCTCGCGCAGGCGCTCGAACACGAGATCGACCATCTCGACGGCGTGCTCTACATCGACTACCTCGAGGACATGGAGGAGCTCGTCTCCGTCGAGCCCGCGGAGGAGGAGGCCGAGGAGGTGGAGGTGGGCCTCTAGGCCCCTCCGCCCTCCATGCGCGCGGCATCGCTGCTCGACTGCTTGCCCCCGGACGTGCGCGAGCTCGTCGCGCGCGTCTCGCGGCAGCCGGGGTTCGCCGACGCATACCTCGTCGGCGGGACGGTGCGCGATCTGCTCCTGCGGCGTCCCGTGCGCGATCTCGACCTCGCGACGCCTGAAGACGCGCTGCCGGCCGCGCGGGCGCTCGCCGACGCCCTCGGCGGCCACTTCGTTCCTCTGAGTGAGGCCCACCACGTGGCGCGCGTCGTGCTCGACGACGGCCCGGTGGGCGTCATTGACCTCGCGACGCGGCGGGGCGCCATCGATGACGACCTGAGAGCTCGCGACTTCACCATCGACGCTGTGGCGGTCCGTCTGGACGGCCAGGGCGACGCCGTCGATCCCACGGGCGGCGTTCGTGACGCTCGCCGCCGGGTCCTGCGGGTGGTGTCACCGACGGCGTTCGACGACGATCCGCTGCGGCTGCTGCGCCTCGTCCGTCTTTCAGCCGAGCTCGACTTTCGGGTCGACGATGCCACGGAGGCACTCGCACGGACAAAGGCGGCGCTCCTTCCGCGGGCGGCTCCGGAGCGCCGGCGGGACGAGCTCGTGCGGCTGCTCGCGACCGACCGCGCAGCGGCGGGGCTTCGGCTCATGGACCGCCTGGGCCTCCTCGACGTCGAGCTCCCGGAGGTGTGCGCGGGCCGCGGTGTGACGCAGCCGGTCGAGCATTATTACGACGTGTTCGAGCACGCCCTGGCGACGGTCGAGGCGCTGGACGCCCTGGCGTCGGCTCGGCCGCCGAAGGGGCGGTTTCGTGCGGTGTGGGAGGCGTGGTGGGAGGCGTTCGCCTTCGCGGACCTGCGGGCGTATCTCGACGACGAGCCGGTAGCGGGGCGGCCACGGCGGGCCCTGGTGAAGCTCGCGGGCCTGTTGCATGACGTGGCGAAGCCCGAGACGCGCGCGCCGGACGACACCGGGCGCATCCGCTTCTTCGGGCACGCCGAGCTGGGCGCGCGGACGGCGCAACGAATCATGGAGCGCCTGCGTTTCAGTCACCGGGAAGCCGCGTGGGTGGCGACGCTGGTCGAAGAACACTTGCGGCCGTTACAATTAGCGTCGCCCGGCGAGGCGCCGACCCGTCGAGCGCTCCGCCGCTTCTTCCGGGACACCGGGGACGCGGCGCCCGGCCTGTTGCTGCTCAGCCTGGCGGACCATCTGGCGGCGCGCGGCCCGCGAGCCGACGAAGCCGGCTGGCGGGCGCACATCGCTTATCTGGCCTCGGTGCTGCGCGCCGGGCTCGAGGACGAGGAGATCGCCCGGCCGCCGCGGCTCGTGACCGGGCACGACATCATGGCGGCGCTCGGCATTGGCCCGGGGCCTGATGTGGGCCGCTTCCTTCGGGCCGTCGACGAGGCCCAGGAGGCGGGCGACGTCACCACGCGCGAGGAGGCGTTGATGCTGGTCCGGCGGCTGGCCGCCCGCGAGGCGAATCGAACATGAACGCAGCGGAACTCGGCTTCGTCATCGTCGTCGGCGTCATTATCGCCTTCTACCTGGTCGTGATCCGGCCGATGACGCAGGAGCAGAAGCGGCAGCAGCAGGACATTCGGAACCTGCGGGTGGGCGACGAAGTGCTGACAGCCGGGGGACTCATCGCCACGGTCAAAGAGATCCACATCCCCGATCAGGGGCCGGTCGAGCTCGTGCTCACGCTCGCGCCGGGCGTGGAGGTACGGGCGCTGACGTCCGCCGTGGCCCGCCGGCTCAAGTCGGCGGACGCTTCGCAGGCGGCCGAGCCGGCGTCTCCGGGCCGCCGTGAGAAGGAGGCCGGCGCGTGAGCCTCCTGTCTCGCTGGCGATATCATCTGCTTTCCCTCGCCATCTTCGTCATCACGGGGCTCGCCATCGTCGCGGTGTGGCCGTCCGAGCCGGACCGCTATCTGCCCAAAGCCATCCCCTGGCCGGAGGGCCGGGGCATCCACATCAAGGTCCCCTGGATCAAGGACGGCCGGCTGACGCTCGTCGACGTGAAACGCCGCGGCATGACGCTCGGGCTCGACCTCCGCGGCGGCACGCGGCTCGTCCTCGAACCCGATCCCGCCGCGCTGGCGAGCGCGGACATCGACGTCGGCGACGCCCTCGACCAGGCGCAGCGAGTGATCGAGCGGCGCATCAACGCCTTCGGCGTCGCCGAATCCGAGATCTCGCGCGTCGGCAATGATCGCATCTCGGTGCAGGTTCCGGGGCTGTCGATTACGGAGGCCCAGAACCGCATCGGCCGGACGGCGCTGCTCCAGGTGTGCGAGCCCGTCACCAACGAAGCGGGCGAAGTCGCGATTGTGCGCAGCGGGCAGGTGAAGTACCGTCCGGGTAGCTGCGAACCGGCGCGCGACGCGCAGGGCAACTTCCTCGTGGTCGCGAGCCCCACGCCGGCGGCTGAGTCGCCCACGCCTTCGCCGACGCCGGAGGAAGAATTCGGCCCCGCGCCGCCGACGGCGACGCCCACGCCCGAAGGCGCCGCGGCGGCCCCCGAGACGACGGCGACGCCCGAGCCGCAGCCGACGGAGGAAACGAAGCCGGCCGAGGTCGAATATGTCAGCGTCGATCAGTTCGACCCGAACAAGACGCAGTCGCCGTTGCCGCGCGACCTCATCGTCTGGAAGCCCGCGACGGGCGAGCTCAACGGGGTTACGACCGAGCTCACGGGCAAGTACCTGAAGCCGACGACGAGCGTGGGCGCGCACCCGACCACCGGGGCGCCCATCCTCTACTTCGAGCTCAACGACGACGGCGGCGACCTTCTCGGACAGATCACCGGGCGGCTCAAGCCCGAGGGCGCCCGCTCGGGCTACCCCATGGCGTTCTTCCTCGACGGAGAGCCCATTCTGGGCGCCGATGGCCGGATCATCGCGCCGACCGTTCAGGACACCATCACGACGCAGGGAACCATCACCGGCCTCTCGCTGGATGACGCGCGCGAGCTCCGCACGCTGTTGAACGCGGGCGCCTTCCCGGTGCCCCTGCGCGTCGTGCAGGCGGACGAAGTGGACGCGACGCTGGGCGACCAGACGGTGCGGGACAGCGTGATGGCGGGCGAGGTGGCTCTGCTCCTCATCATGCTGTTCATGACGCTGTACTATCGGATGCCCGGTCTGCTGGCGTCCCTCGCGCTCGTGGTCTACACGTCCATCGTGCTGGCCATCTTCAAACTGTGGCCCGTCACGCTGACTTTGGCGGGCATCGCCGCGTTCGTCCTGTCCGTGGGCATGGCCGTCGACGCCAACATCTTGATCTTCGAGCGCATGCGGGAGGAGCTCCGCCTCGGGCGCAGCCTGCTCTCGGCGCTGGACGCGGGCTTCTCCCGGGCGTGGTCGTCCATCCGGGACAGCAACATCTCGACGCTCATCACCTGCGGCATTCTGTACTGGTTCGGAGACCAGTTCGACGCCGCACTGGTCAAGGGCTTCGCTATCACGCTCGCCATCGGCGTCATCGTAAGCATGATTTCGGCGATTTCCGTGACGCGGACGTTCCTGCGGGTGGCGGTGCGCACGCCGGCGGTCCGCAACCTCGCGTTGTGGACCGCGGACCCGCCGCCCGAGCAGGGGCCGGCGCAGCCAGGCGTCCGGCCCGCGCCGTTGACGCCGGGGAGACCGCAGGAATGATCGACTTCGTCGGCAAGCGGAACTGGTTCTACCTGGCGTCCCTCATCGTGCTGATCCCTGGCGCGATCTCGCTGCTCATCCCGCCGCGGCTCAAGCCGGGCATCGAGTTCACGTCGGGCACGACCTTCAGCGTGAAGTTCACCGTCGACGTGAGCAGCGAGCAGCTCAAGGCGGCGCTGTCCGACCTGGGGCATCCCGAAGCGAGGGTGCAGCGCGCTAGCGATGGCTCCTTCCTCGTGCGCACCGAGGCGCTCGAGGGCGTGGCGGAGGCGCCACCCATCGGCGCCGCGCCCCTCGGAGAGGCGGACCGCCTCCGGGAGGACCTCATCCAGCGCTTCTGTCAGCGAGACGAGAACGGCGACTGCAAGCCGGGCACGATGGTGACCCCGGCGGGCGAGCAGGACAAGTTCTACGACGTGAGCACTGTCTCCGGCACGGTGTCCCGCGAGATCGGGCGGAACGCCGCCATCGCGGTGGCGGCGGCCGCGGTGGCCATCCTGCTCTACATTAGCTGGGCGTTCAGGTCCGTTCCCAACCCGGTGCGATACGGCCTCGCCGCCATCATCGCCCTCGGGCACGATGTGCTGCTCGTCGTGGGCGCGTTCTCACTCTTCGGCAAGCTCTTCGGGACCGAGATCAACACGATGTTCATCACCGGGCTGCTCACCGTCATCGGGTTCAGCGTCCACGACTCCATTGTCGTCTTCGACCGTATCCGCGAGACGGTGCGCGTGCACCCGCGACGGCCGTTCCCCGTTTCGGTGAACACGAGCCTGATGCAAACGGTCGGGCGGTCGTTCAACACCTCGCTGACCCTGGTGTTCGCCATCCTGGCGCTACTGCTCATCACCGGCGAAACCATCCGTCCGTTCCTGCTGGTCCTGCTCATCGGAACTGTGACCGGCACGTACAGCTCGGTCTTCGTGGCGAGCATGCTGCTCGTGACGTGGCACGAAGGGGACATCCCGCGCCTCTTCCGGCGCTTCTTCCCCAAGCGCGAGGAGCGCGAGGCGCTGGCGCCGGGCGGGTAGTCGAGGGATCGAGGTGGCCGAAGTCACGGACGAGCTGCGAACCCGCATCGTGAGCTATCTCACCTACAACGCCGCGAAGCCGCGCGAAGAAATCCGCGCGCTCATCGACGCCCAGCACCGCGCGCTGATGGAGGCGCTCGATGGCGTGAGCGACGAGCGCGCGTCCATCCGCCCGCCGGGCGACGAGTGGTGCGTCAAAGATGTGCTGCGGCACGTCATCGACGGGAAGCGCATGACCGCCCGCCTCGTCGAGCGGCTCGCGCGGGGCGAGCGGATGGAGGGACGGCTCCCCCTCGGCGCGCAAGGCGACGCGCCGAGGGGCGATCTCGCTGCGCTCCTCGAGGCCACCGAGGAGGCGCACCTGGCCCTGCTGGACGTTCTCGAACGCCTGCCGGCCGCGGTCGACCGCGCGGCGACGTTCGAGCACCCCTTCTTCGGCGCGCTCGACGCGCTGCAATGGGCGGTCTTTCAGCGCGTGCACGACGCCGACCACCACCAGCAGATCCGCGCGATGCTGGCGCAGGTCTGAGCCCCGACGCGTACGCCGCTAGTCGATGAGCACCGGGCGGAGCGGCGCCAGCGGGTTGTCGCTCTCGCCGCTCAGGTACGCGGGGTCGAAGTACGCGCGCTCCATAAAGATGGCGTAGACCCGCGTGTCGGAAGGCGGGCCCGTCCGGTCCCAGCCCGCGATGTACACCGCCGCGAGGCCGACGATACGGGCCGGGCTGCTGGACCCGTTGGGCAGGGCGTCGATGATGGGCACGATGACGATGCGTCCGTTTCCGACGGCGTCGGGGCCACAGCCGCGCCGGGGCGGCTCCCACTGCTGTCCGGCGTTCGGAACGCCTACGGTGGGGTCCGAGGGGTCGGGCGTGAACGCCACGTCGCAGTATGCGAAGCCGCGACCGTCCTCGATGCCGTCGGTCTTCTCGTAGGCGAACAGGGAGTTGAGCGCGTCGCGCGTCGCCTGACCCAGATTGCCCGGCTGCGTGTCGATGTAGACGCTGTCGCCTTCGGAGTAGACGCCGAAGTCGTCGGGCTGACAGCCCCCGGCGATGACCTCGCGATAGTTGTCCACGCCGCCCCCGCCCACGCGGAGGCCGTGGAAGTTGCCCGTATCCTGGAGCCCGTTGTCGACCTTGAGCAGGTACACCTTGCCCGTCTCGAAGCCCCAGTAGGTCCCGGACGGACCCCTCTCCGGGCCCCGCGCTACGAGCCCCCACGGGCACAGCGGTCCCGTGGACGCATGCACGACGCCGGCCGTGGCGTCGCGCGTCACCATCGGCGGGTGGAGGCCCAGCATGCCCAACAGGAACAGCCGCGGCTCCATCCGGACCGTCGCGGTGACGCGGTCCGGCCGGCCGTCGCCGTTGGTGTCCTGGTAGCTGCAGCAGTCCAGATTGCGGGCCACGTCGACGCCGTTTCGGGCCGCCGCCGCGCGAGCGGCCGCCGTCGCGTCGTCGGTCGTGCTCGACGGGTTCATGAGCTGAATGGCTGCGGACATGGCGGACGCGTCAGCGGCGTTCTGGGCGTCGCGAGCGTTGAGATAGGCGTATCCGAGGTCGATGCCGAGGCCGGCCAGCGCCGCGAGAGGAATGAGCAGCAGCGCCGCCATGACCAGGAGCTGTCCGCGCTCGCATCGGCGCCGGGGACGGAACACAGCGGTTCCCCCTTCGGGTCGTCCGTTCGTCGTCCCCCCATGTTCACCATCGACGGCCGCGGGGCGTGCGAGAACGCTCGCGCATTGACTGTATGGTGAACGTCGATACCATGAGCCGCACGCACGATCGGCCGGCCCCGGTGGCCGTTCCCTGAGCCCGCTGAGGAGTCGTATCGATGGCCGAAGGACACGCCGAGTACTGCCGCTTCTCCGGGGCGCTCGCCCGCGCGTGGGCGCGCCCGTTCGCGCTGCCGGGCGACCGCCCGCGGTACGCGCGCGACCGCGTCGTCGACATTCGGCACACCCGTATCGAGGTCGCGCTCGACTTTGAGCGCAAGGCGATCGCAGGGTCCGTGACGCACACGTGCGCGCCCATCAACGACGGCCTAACGCGCGTGACGTTCGACGCTGTAGAGATGACCATCGAGGGCGTCCGCGACGGGTCGGGGCGGGAGCTCGCGTTCGACTACGGCGAGGGGAAGCTGACGGTATTCCTCGACCGCCCGTACGCGGCGGGCGAGGAGCTCCGCATCACCATCGCGTACCGGGCGACGCCGCGCCGCGGCCTGTACTTCATCGGTCCCGACGACGCGTACCCGCAGAAGCCGCGCCAGTGCTGGAGCCAGGGCCAGGACGAAGACTCGCGACACTGGTTTCCCTGCTACGACTACCCCAACGAGCGGCAGTCCAGCGAGCTGCTCGTGACCGTGCCGGCGAACATGATCGTGGTGGGCAACGGGGAGCTCGTGAGTATCCACGACGACCCCGCGAGGGGCACGCGCACGTTCCACTGGTACCAGGAGGTGCCGCACGTCGCATATCTGACGAGCATCGTCGCGGGGGAGTTCGCGCACTGGGCGGAGCACGCCGCGGGCGTGCCGCTGCTGTACTACGTGCCGCCCGACCGGCTCGAGGACGGCAAGCGCGCCCTGGGCCGCACCGCCGCCATGATGGAGTTCTTCTCGTCGCGCATCGCTCCGTACCCGTACCCGAAGTACGCGCAGTCCGTCGTGGCTGACTTCATCTTCGGTGGTATGGAGAACATCTCGGCGACCACGCTCACGGAGAACGTGCTCCAGGACGAGCGCGCGCTCCCGGACTACCAGCACGCAGGGGACAGCCTGGTCGCGCACGAGCTGGCGCACCAGTGGTTCGGGGACCTTCTGACATGCCGGGACTGGTCGCACGCCTGGCTCAACGAAGGCTTCGCGACGTATTTCGACGCGCTCTTCACCGAGTCCTATTACGGCGTTGACGAGTTCCGGTATCAGCTCTTCGTGAACGCGGAGTCGTATTTCGACGAGGACACCCGGCGCTACCGCCGGCCCATCGTGCAGAACGTGTACCACGAGCCCATCGACATCTTCGACCGGCACCTGTACGAGAAGGGCTCGCTGGTGCTGCACATGCTCCGCTACCTGCTGGGCGATGACCTCTGGTGGAAGACGGTGCGCGCCTACGTCGAGCGGCACCGGGGCGGCGTGGTCACGACGCCCGACCTCCAGCGGGCCATCGAAGAAGCGACTGGCCGCAACCTCGACTGGTTCTTCGACCAGTGGGTCTATAAGGGCGGGCATCCGCAGTTCAAGGTCTCGTGGGAGTGGGACGACGCCGCGAAGCTCGCCAAGGTGACGGTCGCGCAAACCCAGACCGTGGACGACGTGACGCCGCTCTTCCGCATGCCCGTCGTCGTGGACTTCGAGCATGGGGACGGGCAGCGGACCGCCTGCCGCGTCGAGGTGTCCGAGAAGGAGCACACGTTCTACGCGTCCCTGCCCGAGAAGCCGAAGCTGGTGCGGTTCGATCCAGGGAACCATGTGCTGAAGCAGATCGAGTTCCGGCCGGGGAAGGAGATGCTGCTGTACCAGCTCGAGCGGGACGACGACGTCATCGGGCGTATCCGCGCGGCGCAGGAGCTCGCGAAGATCAGCGGGCCCGACGTCGTGGCCGCGCTGAAGCGCGCCGTGCTGGAGGATCCCTTCTGGGGTGTGCGGAACCGCGCGGCGCGGGCCCTCGGCTCCATGCGCACGGAGAGCGCGCTCGATGCGCTCATCGAGTGTCTCCCGCAGGTCGAGCATCCACGGGCGCGCCGCGGCGTCGTGATGGCGCTGGGCGAGTATCGGTCCGAGAAGGCCGCCGACGCGCTCATCGCCCTCCTCGACCGGGGCGATCCGTCGTACTACGTGGAGGCGGAGGCGGCGAAGTCGCTGGGCAAGACGCGGTCTGCCCGCGCGTTCGAGACGCTCCTGCGGCAGCTCGAGAAACCCTCGCACAACGAAGTGATCCGGATGCTCACGTTCGAAGGCTTCGGGGAGCTGAAGGACGACCGCGCGATTCCCGTCTGTCAGGAGTGGACCGCGTACGGCCGGCCGCCGCGGGCCCGTCAGGCCGCGACGCTGGCGCTCGGCAAGCTGGGCGAGGACAAGGCCGACGTCACCGACTTCCTGACCCGGCTGTTGACCGATCCCTGGCTCCACGTGCGGCTGAACGCCGCTATCGCCCTGGGCGAACGGAAGGACGAGCGCGCCATCCCGCATCTCGAACGTGCGGCCACGACCGACCTCGACGGCCGTGTCGTGCGTTACGCCCGCGAAGCCATCGCGCGCATCCGCGAGGGTAAGGACAAGGGCGAAGAGGTGAAGAAGCTCCGCGCCGACGTGGACCGGCTGCTCGAAGAGAACAAGGCCCTCCGCGACCGTCTCGAGAAGATCGAGGCGCGTCTCGGGACCGGCCCCGCCTGAGTCCTCGGCCTCTGCTACGCTGAAGGCGTGCGATACCGCGCGGTCATCCTCGACCTCGGACACACGGTGTGGGGCTGGCCCGACGACGCCGACGCCGGCCCCATTCTCGAGCGCTCGTACGGCGCCATCGTCGCGCGGCTGCGTGACGTCTTCCCGGCGGCGCCGGTACCGGGCGCCGAAGCCTTGCGCCGCGCCGTTGCTGACGCGCTCCGGGCGGAGCACGAGTCGTTCCGCCGCCGGAACGCGGGTCTCCTGGAGAGCGGCTCCTGGGACGACGGCCGCCTCGAGCAGCCGCGGACCGAGACCCTGTACCGTGCCCTCTTGCGTGACCTCGCCGGCGTCGAGCTTGACGACGCCCTGCTCGCCTGGGTCATCGACACCTCGCTCGCGGCCGAGATCGAGCTCCTGCAGGTCGACCCGGACACGGTCGAAGCGGTGGAGGCGCTCCATCGAGCTGGCGTGCGGCTCGGCGCCGTCACGAACACGTACCAGACGGAGCGCGGCATCCGCCGGGCGCTGCGCATGCACGGCCTCGAGCTGTACTTCGGCGCGGTCGTCGTGTCCGCCGACCTCGGGTATCGCAAGCCGCACCCGTCGCTCTACTGTGCGGCGGCCGCGCGGCTTGGCGTCTCGCCCCGCGAGTGTCTGTTCGTCGGCGACCGGGTGCTGGAGGACGTGCGGGGGCCGAAGGCGGTGGGCATGAGGGCGGCGCTGTGCCATCGCTGGCGTCAGGAGCCGCCCGACGGCGCGCCGGACCACGTGATCGGGCGGCTCTCCGACCTCCTCGCGATCGTCCTCGGCTGAGGCGTCACCCCCAACGGGGCTCGTGGCCGAACGGGATGCCCAGCGCGCGCTTCCCGATGAGTTCCCGGGCGACGTCGTTGCTGAACGGGTGGAACGGGCCGGCCCGCACGTCGCGGTAGTGCCGTTGCAACGGGTGCCGGCGGAACAGGCTCACCGCCCCCACGATGCTCATGGCCCGGTCGACCACCTGGACGGCTGTGTTCGTGGCGATGTACTTCGGCGCCGCGAGGTATGCGAGATCCGCGGGATCGCGGTAGCGGCCCTCCATCCACTCGCGCGCCGTCTTCAGGGTCAGGGCGCGGGCGGCGGCCAGGCTCACCTCCATGTCCGCGGCCGCGAACTGGATGCCGGGAAGGTGCGCGATGGGCCTTTCGAGCACGACAGGGCGCCGCTCGCGGGCGAACCGCAGCGCGAAGTCGCGCGCCGCGATGGCGATCCCCGTGTACACCGAGGCGACGCTCAGGGAGAACCAGGCGAACAGCACGTTCGCGCCGGCGTCGACGTTGCCCGGCAGGCGTGTGCTCACCAGCGCCTGCTCAGGCACCCACGCGTTCTCCAGAACGAGGTCGTGGCTCGCGGTCGCCCGCATGGACATCGTGTCCCACGTCTCGACGACGCGCAGCCCCTCGGTGGCCCTCGGCGCCAGGAACGTGCCGATGACGGGCTCGCCGTCGGGGCCGGGCGTGGTGGCGTTGATGGCGAAGAAATCGATGATCGGCGCCATCGACGTGAACGTCTTGCGCCCGTTCAGGATGTACCCCGGCGCGCCGGTCGAGGGATGTTTCGCGGGTTCGGCGCGCGTCGTAGGGAAGCCCCAGTTCCCGCCGATCTCCTGCTCGGTAAAGCCGCCGCCCAGGATCCAGCCTTGCTGCGCGATCATCGACATCGCGAGCGTCGCCTGCGGCGTGGCGGCGTTCGCGGCGTCGCGCATCGTGCCCAGCGCGAAGAGGTGCATGTTCACGGCGAGCGCGGTGGCGCCGCATCCCTGGGCCAGCCGCTCCTGGCACAGACACAGATCGAGCAGCGACCCACCCAGGCCTCCCAGAGACTCGTCCACCGGCAGCGCCGTGTAGCGCTCGCGCTTCATCGCCTCGAAGTTCTCGAAGGGAAAGGTGTTCTCGCGGTCGTGCTCGTCCGCCCGCGTCGCGAAGTCGTCGGCCAGCCGGCCGGCGAGGGCGACGAGACGTTCGGTGCGCTGCGGGTCGGGAGAGAGGATGTCCATGGCGGCCCCCGGAACGACGCTCGATGTGGCTGAACCTGACGGGAGTGTAGGGCCACGCGCTGTCGAGGTCGAGCGGCAGGCGCATCAATCGGGGGACATCGCTCGCCACTCCGCAGCGGAGGGGATGCCCGCCAGCCCGGTGGCGTTGCGCACGGCGCGCAGGACTGCGCGCTCCACGGCGAGCGGGGCCAGGGCCTGCACGGCGCGCTCGCCCGCGACGTCGACCTCGAGTTCTCCCGTCGCGAGAGCGAACACGGCGTCGCCGTCGCCCATGGTGTGGGCCGGGACGATGGTTCTGGCGAGGCCGTCGTGCGCGACCGTGGCGAGCCGGTTCGCCTGCTCCTTCGTAAGCCGGGCGTTGGTAGCGACGACGACGAGGGTCGTATGCTCGCGGCCTGCGTCGGGACGGTCGAAGCGCCACGCGCGTCCCTGACGGATGACCTCGAGGCTGCGCTCGAAGCGGCCGGGCTCCGCGCGGGGCCCCGCCACAAGCGCGCCGGTCGATGGGTCGACGATGTCGCCGGCGGCGTTCACCGCAACGAGCGCGCCGACCACAACGCCGCCGGGCAGGCGTTCCGCCGCGGTGCCGACGCCGCCTTTGAGGGCGTGGTCCATGCCCAGCGTCTTGGCGACGGTGGCGCCCGTGCCCGCTCCCACGGAGCCCTCGGAGACAGGTCCGTCGGAGGCGGCCTCCGCGGCCCGGTAGCCGTCCTCCGGGCCCGGGTGGACGTCGGGCCGGCCGACGGCGAGGTCCATCAGGATGGCGGCGGGCACGATGGGGATATGGCGGCCCGCGTAGAAGAAGCCCACGCCGCGCTCGGCGAGGTAGCGCATGACGCCGTCGGCGGCCGCCAGGCCGAAGGCGCTGCCGCCAGCGAGCACGACGGCGTGGACCACCCCGACGAGATTGCCGGGGCGCAGGGCGTCGGTTTCGCGGGTGCCGGGCGCGGCGCCCCGAACATCGACGCCGCCGACCGCTCCCGCTTCGCAC
The DNA here is from genome assembly GCA_035574215.1 of Dehalococcoidia bacterium. Classification (GTDB taxonomy): domain Bacteria; phylum Chloroflexota; class Dehalococcoidia; order DSTF01; family JACRBR01; genus DATLZC01. The sequence continues at coordinate 13,036 of DATLZC010000213.1, forward strand.
AGCACGACGGTGCATCCGGTGGCGGCGTCGAGGTCGGTCGTATGTCCGACCCGGATGCCCCGAACGGCAGTGATAGCGTCGAGCGGTTCTTCGGCCACGTTCGGGCCGATTATAGGCCGAACGGGCGTCGTGGCGCCCGCCGTGCGTCCTGCAAGCGCGACGCCGCGCCGTCTATACTGAACCGATGGTCCGGGTCGACGAGGAGCGAAAGCGCGCCTACCGGGAGGCGTACGCCGCCTGGCACGAGCAACTGGAGGCGCTCCATCGCGTCTTTCTCGACGGGGAGCCCATGGACCCGCCGAAGCTCAAGGGGCTCCTGAACCGCGAAAGCCGCGCCAAGGCCCGCTACGATGAGGCGCGCCGCCGCCTGCTGGGGCTGATGGAAGAAGTCCTCGATCCGTTCGCCGAGAGTGCGCAGGATCACGGAAGCGGAGGCCCCGGCGAGGCATCGTGAGGTGACATGACCGAAGCGTGGGTCGACTACCTGACAGGCCCCTGGGGCGTGGCGTTCGCGTTCGCGGCGGGCGTGCTGTCGTTCCTGTCGCCGTGCGTGCTCCCCATTGTGCCCGCGTACATCGCGCAGCTCACCGGCGCGAGCGTGAACGGTCCCGCCACGAGCGCCCGGCGCGAGGCGGTGTCGCACGCCATCGCGTTCGTGCTGGGATTCACCGTCGTCTTCACCATCATCGGGGCTTCGGCGGGCCTGGTGGGCGGTCTCATCAGCGACCACCTCGACGAGCTCGGGAAAGTCGCGGGCGTGCTCCTCATCGTGATGGGGCTGAACCTCATGGGGCTGATCCGCATCCCCTGGCTGTACCGGACCTTCCAGGTCCCCGTCGGGGGCGCCGTCGGCCGGTACGGTCCGGGCGCGGCCTCGGTCGCGGAGTACCAGGCGCGAAGCCTGGCCCGGTCGGCGCTGAACTACTCTCGCTCCGCCGGGCTCGGCGCGGCGTTCTCCATCGGCTGGACGCCGTGCATCGGGCCCGTGCTAGGGGCGATCTTCGCCCTCGCGGCGGAGTCGTCGACGGTGGGACAGGGGGCGTACCTGCTGCTGGCGTACGGGCTCGGCCTGGGCGTGCCGTTCATCATCACCGGCTTTGCCCTCGGGACGGTGACCGCGTGGCTCCGGAAGCTCGGCCCGGCGCTGCCCGTCATCGAGTTCGTCGCGGGCGCCATCGTCGTGTTCGTCGGCGCGCTCATCTTCCTCGGCGACTTCCGCAGTGTGAACCAGTACTTCGACTTCGGCTTCCTCCGCCGCTTCCAGACGATCTGACGTCAGGGCGCCGCCGTGCGGGAGCCCCGTTCGTTGACCCTGCGATCCCGCTCTCCTAGTATGTCAGCGCTTTCGAGAGCGTTAGCGTCGAGGTTGCGATCGTGTCCACTGCCACCATCATCGAGCGCGCCCGGAGTCAGGGGCGCGTGATTCTCAGCGAAGTCGAAGCGAAGCAGATCCTGGCGGAAGCAGGCATCCCCGTCGTCGAGACCAGGCTCGCGCGAAACCCGGAAGAAGCCGTCGCCATCGCCAACGAGCTGGGCTACCCCGTCGCCCTCAAAATCTTGTCGCCCCAGATCACCCACAAGTCCGACGTCGGAGGCGTGCGCCTGAACGTCCAGGACGCACGGGGCGTCGTGAGCGCGTTCGAGGAGATCGTGAACAACGCCCGCCGGGCCGCTCCAGATGCAACCATCGAGGGCGTCTCCGTGCAACGCATGGCGAAGCCAGGGGTCGAGGTCATCATCGGGATGACGAAGGACCCGCAGTTCGGGCCGGTGCTCATGTTCGGCCTCGGCGGCATCCTGGTCGAGGTGCTCAAAGACGTCGCGTTCCGCATCGTGCCGCTGGCGCCGCGTGATGCGAAGCAGATGATCCGCGAGATCAAAGGGTACCCGCTGCTCGAGGGATACCGGGGCCAGCCGCCGTCGGACGTCGCGGCGCTGGAGACGATGCTGCTGAAGCTCTCGGAGTTCGTCGACGCTCACCCCGAGCTCGCCGAGCTCGACCTCAACCCCGTGTTCGCGTACCCCGAGGGCGCGGTGGCCGTGGACGCTCGCATCGTGCTCGAGAAGGAGGCGTAGCGGGCGCCGCCCGTTGCGGGCTGGAAGGGGAACCGGTGACCGCGGACCTGATGGCGCGGCTCGACCGCGCCTTCAACCCCCGGACCATCTGCATCATCGGCGACAAGCGGGCCAACGGCTATCTCTGGCTCCGGAACATGCTCCCGTTCAAGGAGCGGGGCGGCGCGCTGGTGTCGGTCCAGATCGATCCGAACGAAATCCCCGGGATCGAGGCGATGGGCGTGCCGAACTACCTCTCCCTGGCTGACGTGCCCGACGAGATCGACTACGCGGTGTGCGCCGTCCCCCGCCAGGTGGCGCCGCGCATCATCGCGGATTGCGCCGCGCGTGGGGTCAACGCCGTCGCGCTCTTCACCTCCGGCTTTGCGGAGACGGGCGAGCCCGTGGGCGTCGAGCTGCAGGAGCAGATCACGCGGCTCGCCAAGGAGAGCGGGCTCCTGCTCATTGGGCCCAACTGCATGGGGTTGGCGAATCCGGCCATCGGGCTCCGTCAGAGCGCCGAGCAGCCGGTGCAGGCCGGCGACGTCGGCTTCATCTCCCAGAGTGGAACCCACGCCATCAACTTCGGCCTCGTGGGCGCTGCGCACGGCGTGCGCGTCAGCAAATCCGCGAGCATCGGCAACGCGGTCGTGCTCGACGTGCCGGACTACCTCGACTACCTGGCGCAGGACCCCGACACGCGGGTCATCGCCATGTACGTGGAAGGCGTGCGCGATGGGAGGCGCTTTCTCCGCAGTTTGCGGGAGGCGTGTCAGCGTAAGCCCGTCGTCGTGTGGAAGGGGGGCGTGACCGACGCTGGCGCCCGGGCGATCTCGTCGCACACGGCGTCGCTGGCGACGGCGCAGCACGTGTGGGACGCGGCGGTCCGCCAGGCCGGCGCAGCGCAGGCCGAGAGCCTGGACGACACCATCGACGCGGTAAAGGCGTTCCTGTACTGCAAGCCGCCGCGGGGCCCGCGGGTCGGCCTCATGGCGATGACCGGCGGGCAGTCCGTCGTGATCACCGACGCCTTCGTGCGCGCGGGGTTGGAGGTCCCACTGCTGACGCCGGGGTCGTACGAGAAGCTGGCGTCGTTCTTCAACATCATCGGGGGGTCGTACCGCAATCCGCTGGACATGGGCGGAACCATCGGCTTCGGCGGGGCGACGGAGAACCTCCAACGGCTGCTGGAGATCCTCGACGAGGACGAACACGTCGACGCCATCGCGATGGAGATGGGCTCAGGATTCCTCACCCGGCGGTGGCAGGCCGACCCTGCGAGCCTCGACCAGACGCTCGACCTTCTGGCGGCGCACCGCGACCGCTCAGCGAAGCCGTTTCTCTTGATCCTGCATCCGGCCCACATCGAAGACCTCGTCGCCCAGGTGCGACGCCGAGTGCAGGAACGCGGCCTCGCGGTCTTTCCCACGTTCGAGCGGGCGGCGCGAAGTCTGCGGCGCCTCGTGGACTACTATGGGGTCTCCGGCTCCTCGTGAACGCGCCGTTATCCACCGGCGGTTCGGCGGGAAGGCGATGAGGGCGCCAGGACGATGGGCCCTGGCCGCCGCCGCGCTCGGCCTCGTCTTTCTGACGGCGTCGTGCGCCGGCGGGGGCGACCCCTTCGCGCCTGATCCGACGGCCGACGCCGTGACGCAGGGCGTGCGCGGCTCTCTCGAGCGCTTCGTGCAGGCGCTGAATCAGCGCGACCTCGTGTCGGCGTACGCCTATCTGAGCTCGTCGTGCCGGGAGCAGGTGACGTTCGAGGAGTTCGCCGACCTGGCGGGCAAGCTCCCGACGCTGAGGATCGAGCTGCGGGACGTGGCGGTGGGCCGGCTCGATCACGGGGTCGTTCCGGTGAGCGCCACCTACGCCATCGGCGGGCAGGTGGCGCCTCCCTCCAACGGCGACGGCCGCTTCCTGATGATGCAAGAGGGAGACGAGTGGCGGTTCGTGGAGTGCCGGAACTTCGGCCTGCGCCCCGAGCAGGCGGGCGTGCCGTCCTACGTCGCTGCCGAGAACGACGATTCGCCCACGCTGCCCGGGCAGTACTTCCCGCCGCAGGGGCGTGATCACCTCCCGCCCGGCGAGCGGTACGAGGCCTACAACAGCGATCCCCCGACGTCTGGTCCGCACTCGCCCGAGGTCCTCGAATGGCGAGTGTACGACGAGCCCCAGCAACGCGAGAAGGCCGTGCACAACATGGAACACGGCGGCGTCGTCGTGTGGCATCACTGTGTCTCCGCCGCGTGCGAGGACGTCGTCCGGAAGATTCGGACTGTGGTCGAGGGGTACCTCTCGGAAGGAGCGCTGGTGGTGATGTTCCCGTATCCGGAGATGGAGGACGACACGGTCGCGCTCACCTCGTGGACCCGCCTGGACAAGTTCCCCGCGTCCGAGTACACGGAGGAGCGGGTGCGGCGGTTCATCCAGGTCCACGAGCGCCGGTACAACCCCGAAGGCATGTAGGCCCACCGGCGCGTTGACGCTGGATACCCCAGCGGGGTATCATCGAACCACCTTCGGAACGTTCCCCGGTGATCCGATGACGGAGCTCATCTACCTGGACCACGCCGCGACGACGCCCCTTCATCCCGAGGCGCTGGATGCGATGCTGCCGTACCTGCGCGGACGCTTCGGGAATCCGTCGTCGGCGCACCGGCTGGGCGCGGAGGCGTCGCGCGCCGTCGAGAACGCACGGCGCCGGGTCGCGGCGGTGCTGGGGTGCAGTCCGAGCGAGGTGGTGTTCACCAGCGGCGGGACGGAATCGATCAACGCCGCCATCAAAGGCGTCGCCCAGGCGCAGCGGCTGGCCCGCGTGGGCGACCACATCGTGACCACCGCCATCGAACACCACGCGGTGCTCCACGCGTGTCAGCACCTCGAGCGGTTAGGCTTCGAGGTCACGTACGTCCCTGTCGACGCCGATGGCCTCGTCTCGCCGGACGCAGTGGCCGCAGCGGTGACCGAGCGCACGGTGCTGGTGAGCGTGATGACGGCGAACAACGAAGTCGGGGTCATCCAGCCCATCGCGGAGATTGCGGCGGCAGTTCGGGAGCGGGGAAGGTCGCTCCGCCGGCGCATTTTCGTGCACACCGATGCGGTGCAGGCCGCGAACGCGCTGCCGCTGGACGTCGGCGCGCTCGGAGTCGATCTGCTGAGCCTGTCGTCCCACAAGTTCCGCGGACCCAAGGGCGCCGGCGTTCTGTACCTCCGACGCGGGGTTCCATTTCTGGCGCAGCTCGACGGCGGCGGGCAGGAGCGGCAGCGACGTTCCGGCACCGAGAACGTCGCCGGCATCGTGGGGACGGCGGTGGCGCTGGAGATCGCCCAGCGCGAGCGCGAGACGTACGCCGCTACCTGCCGGGCGCTGCGCGACCGGCTCATCGAAGGCGTGATGGCGTCGGTGCCGGGGGTGACGTTGAACGGCCACCTGGAGCGGCGCCTGCCGAACAACGCGAGCCTGGCGTTCGAAGGCGCCGACGCGCGCCGGCTGGTCGAGCTCCTGGACGAGCAGGGCATCGCCTGCAGCGCCGCCTCCGCCTGCGCCGCCCAGGTCGTCGAACCATCCCACGTCCTCATGGCGATGGGCCTTTCGCTCGACCGGGCGCTCGGCACGCTGCGGTTCTCGCTCTCGTCCGAAACCACGCAGGAGGAGATCGACCGGGTGCTCGCCGTGCTCCCCGGCATCGTCGAGCGGGCGCGCAGGGAGTCGTCCCTGGCGTCGGCGGCGTCGGCCCCGTGATCGTGGTTTGACCCTGGCGGCGCAACGGGTATCATCCCCGCGAATGCGCCGTATCCCCGAGAGCCCGCGCCGAGCCGTTCCATGACCTCGCCGCTCCGGAATGTCTTCGGTCCGCGTCAGGCGGTCGAACCGGAGACGAAGTCCATTCGTCTCGTGGTCGGCCTGGGAAATCCGGGCGAGGAGTACGCCCATAATCGACATAACGTCGGCTACTGGACGGTCAACCGCCTCGCTCGGAAGCACGGCATCGCGTTCGACGTGCGCACGTCGTCCTACTTCCTGGGCGAGGGGCGCATCGGCGGGCGTTCCGTGGCGCTAGCGAAGCCGCGAACGTACATGAACCGGAGCGGCGACGCCGTGTGGAACCTCGTGAAGCGACTGAAGCTGGACGAGCCGTCGGAGCTCCTCGTGGTGTACGACGAGCTGGATCTGCCGGTGGGGAAGGTCCGCATTCGCGCCAGGGGCGGGCCGGGCGGGCAGAAGGGCGTGGCCCACATCATCGAGCGCCTCGGCACGGACCGCTTCCCGCGCGTGCGCATCGGCATCGGGCGCCCGGTCGTCGACGGCCAGCCGACGTGGGAGCCCGAAGCCGTCGCGGCCTATGTGCTGAGCGATCCCCCGCCCGAGGAGCGGGCGCTGTTGGACGAGGCCGTCGCCCGCGCAGTCGAAGCCATTGAAGTCGCCATCGCGGAGGGGCTCGAGGCGGCCATGAACCGCTTCAACCGCTGACGGCTGGTACAATGCCGATGAGCGCGGAGGGCCGGACCTGCACGGTCGGGCCCGTTTTGGCGTGCGCTCGGACGGGGAACGTGTAGCGATGGACCTTTCGGGACTTCTGCCCCTCATCGACGAGACCGCCGGGCTGGACCGCGTCGCGGCCCGGCTAAGCCCGAACCGCCCGCTGACCGCGGGCGTGGTCGATGGCGCCAAGGCGACGACCATCGCAGCGCTGGCGTTGCGCTGGCCGGCGCCCGTCCTCGTCGTGACGTCGAAGCCGAACCGGGCGGCGACGCTGCACGAGGAGGTCGCGTCCTGGCTCGGAGGGCGGGGCCGCGCGCTGCTCTTCCCCGAGCGGGACGACCTTCCCTACGAGCGCCTCGCGCCCGACCCGGCGGACGTGTGGGCGCGTCTGACGGCCCTCGATGCGCTGGCGGCGCCGGGCGGACCCTTGGTCGTGGTGGCGTCGGCGCTGGCTGTGGCGCAGCGCACGCTCACGCCCGCGGAGCTGCGCGACGCCACGCTCGATGTGGCGGTCGGCGAGCGCCTGAGCCCAGAAGAGCTCGTGCGGCACGCCATTCAGGCGGGCTACCGGCCCGAGCCGCAGGTCCTCGAACCGGGCAGCGTGGCGCGCCGCGGCGGTATCGTCGACGTCTGGCCGCCGCAGGACGCCCAACCCGCGCGGATCGAGTTCTGGGGAGACCAGGTCGACTCGATCCGGCGGTTCGATCCCGGGACGCAGCGGTCCCGAGGCCACGTTGAGCTCGTTCGCGTGCGGCCGGCGTCGGAGGCGCTCGACTGGGCGGCGGGCGCGGCCGCTCTCGAGTCCGCCGACCTCTCCCGCATGACACCGGACGCGCGGGCGGCCTTCGAAGAGGCGCTCGAACGGCTGCGTCACGACGTCGCGACGCCCGACCGCGACCGCTTCCTGTCGTTCATCGCAGCCGGAACGCTCGTCGAGCACCTGCGCGGTGACGCGCTGCTCATCGTCGACGAGCCATCGGAGGTCGAGGCCGCGGTCCGGGAGTTCGAGGAGCGCGCCGAGGAGGCGCGGGAGGACCTGGAGCGGCGGGGCGAGCTGCCGCTCCGGCTGTCCCCTCCGTACGAGCCGTGGGACCGGCTGGCGCCGTCGCTGGAGGCGCATCCTTTGCGGCTGACGCTGAGCCGCTGGGCTGTGGAGGAGGGCGGCGGCGCGGTGCGTCTGCCGTTCGGGCCCGCCGACGTCTTCGGGGGACGCCTGAAAGCGCTGGCGAACACGCTCGCCGAGGCGGTCCGCGAAGGGCGCCAGGCGATCGTGGTGTCGACGCAGGCGCCCCGCCTCTGGGCCATCCTGCGCGAATTCGATGTTCCCGTCGTTCGCGCCGAAGCGCTGGCGTCGGCGCCGGAGCCGGGGACGGTGGCGCTGCTCCAGGGCGCGTTGCCCCACGGGTGGAGCGTCGGGTTCGAAGGGGAGCCCGTCCTCGAGCTGCTCACCGACGCCGAGGTGTTCGGCTTCTCGAAAGAGCGGCGTCCCCGGCCGCGCCAGCGGGGCATCGCCATCGAGGCGTTCCTGTCGTCGCTCAAAGCGGGCGATTTCGTGGTCCACGTCGACCACGGCGTCGCGCGGTTCGCCGGGCTCGTGCGCCGGACCATCGACGGCGTCGAGCGGGAGTATCTGGAACTGCGCTACGCCGAGGGTGACCGGCTGTTCGTGCCCACGGACCAGGTCGACCGCGTCAGCCGGTACGTGGGCTCGGGAGACCGCCCGCCCGCGTTGACCCGGCTCGGGAGCCAGGAGTGGGCCCGCACGAAGGCGCGGGTGCGCCGGGCGGTGCAGGACCTGGCGAAGGAGCTGCTGGAGCTGTACGCGGCGCGGGAGGCGCTGCCGGGACACGCCTTCGGGCCCGACACGCCGTGGCAACAGGAGCTCGAGGCGTCGTTCCCGTATGTCGAGACGCCGGATCAGCTTGCGGCTGTGCGCGAGGTGAAGCTCGACATGGAGCGCCCGAAGCCCATGGACCGGCTCGTGTGCGGCGACGTGGGTTACGGGAAGACGGAGGTGGCGGTCCGGGCGGCGTTCAAGGCCGTGGCGGACGGCGCCCAGGTGGCGGTCCTCGTTCCCACGACGGTGCTCGCGCAGCAGCACTTCCAGACGTTCACGCGCCGCCTGGCCGCCTTCCCCGTCCGCATCGAGATGCTGAGCCGCTTCCGCTCCGAGCGCGAGCAGCAGGAGATTGTCCGCGGGCTCGCTGACGGCTCCATCGACATCGTCATCGGCACCCATCGCCTTCTGCAAAAGGACGTGCGGTTCAAGAACCTGGGGCTGGTGATCGTCGACGAAGAGCAGCGGTTCGGCGTGGCGCACAAGGAGCATCTCAAGCGGATGCGGCGAGAGGTCGACGTGCTCACGCTCACGGCGACGCCCATCCCCCGGACGCTGCACATGGCCCTCAGTGGCATCCGGGATATGTCGACCATCGAGACGCCGCCCGAGGACCGCCTCCCCATCAAGACCTACGTGACCGAGTACGACGACCGCGTGGTGCGCGAGGCGATCCTGCGCGAGATCGAGCGCGGCGGGCAGGTGTACTTCGTCCACAATCGCGTCGAGACCATCGAGCAGGTCGCGCGCAAGGTCCGCGAGCTGGTTCCGGAGGCCGACGTGCTCGTGGCTCACGGGCAGATGCCCGAGGAACAGCTCGAGCGGGCGATGCTGAGGTTCGTGGCGGGCGAGGCCGACGTGCTGGTCTGCACCACCATCATCGAATCCGGCCTCGACATTCCGAACGTGAACACCATCATCATCAATCAGGCCGACCGCCTGGGCCTGTCGCAGTTGTATCAGCTCCGGGGCCGGGTCGGCCGCGGGTCGGTGCGCGCGTACGCGTATCTGCTGTACGACCGGGGACGGGCGCTGTCGGAGGTGGCACAGAAGCGCCTGCAGGCCATCTTCGAGGCGACGGAGCTGGGCGCGGGGTTCCAGATCGCCATGCGCGACCTCGAAATTCGGGGCGCGGGCAATCTGCTCGGCGCGGAGCAGAGCGGCCACATCGCGGCGGTCGGCTTCGATCTGTACGTACGCATGCTGGGCGAGGCGGTGCGCCGGCTGCAGGCCGTCCAGCGCGGCGAGGAGCTGGAGCCGGGAGACGCGCAGCGGCCGCCGGTGACCCTCGACCTCCCGATCTCCGCGTTCATCCCCGAAAGCTACGTGCCCGACCTCAATGTGCGGCTCGCGGTGTACCAGCGTATGGGCGAGGTGAAGACGCCGGAGGAGGCGCGCGCGCTCGAGGACGAACTGCGCGACCGCTTCGGTCCGCCGCCCCGGCCCGTGCGAGAGCTGCTGTTCGCCCTCACGGTGCGCGCACTGGCTCGCCAGGCGAGGGCGGCCGCGATTCAGGTCGAAGACGGCGCCCTGGTGCTCCGGATGGAGGAAGGGGTGGACCTGCGCGCCGCTGGCCTCGCGCCTGTCCCCGGGCTCGCCGTCGGACATCGGCAGGCGCGGCTCGATCTCCGCGCGCTGGGCGAGCGATGGCGCGAGGCGCTCGTCGGCGCGCTCGAGCAGCTCGCCGGCGTCGGCGCGAGCGCCGCCTGAGTCAGACGACGGTCTGGTACGCGTACTCTCCGAAGACCGCCCGCATCGTGTCGCACATCTCCCCGAGGGTGCAGTACGCGGCTGCCGCCTCGATGAGCGGCGGCATGACGTTCACGCCGTCAGTGCAGGCCTCCCGCAAGCGGCGCAGCGCCGCTTCCGCGCGGGCGGCGTCGCGCTCGGCGCGCACCCGCCGCAGGCGCTCGAGGTGCCGGCGCTCACCCTCGGGGTCCATCTCGAGCAAGGGAATCTCCGTCGGCGTGTCGTCGGTGTACGCGTTCACGCCGACGATGATGCGCTCGCCGCGCTCGATCTCGCGCTGGTAGCGCGCGGCCGCGTCGGCGATCTCCTTCTGGAAGAACCCCTGCTCGATGGCGGGAATCACGCCGCCCCGCGCGTCGATCTGCTCGAAGTACGCGTAGGTGTCAGCTTCGATGGCGTCGGTCAGCGCCTCGACGGCGTAGGAGCCGCCGAGCGGGTCGACGGTGTCGGTGACGCCGGTCTCGTGCATGAGGATCTGCTGCGTGCGCAGCGCGATGAGCGCGGCACGCTCGCTCGGCAGCGCGATCGCCTCATCGAGGGCGTTGGTATGCAGCGATTGCGTCCCGCCGAGGACCGCGGCCAGCGCCTGGATGGCCGTGCGTACGATGTTGATCTCGGGCCGTTGTGGGTACAGGCTGCATCCCGCCGTCTGCGTGTGAAAGCGGAGCCAGAGGCTGCGCGGGTCCTTCGCCCCGTACCGCTCGCGCAGCTCGCGCGCCCAGATCCGGCGCGCCGCCCTGAACTTCGCGATCTCCTCGAGGAAGTCGTTGTGACAGTTGAAAAAGAACGACAGCCGGGGCGCGAAGGCGTCGATCTCCAGGCCCCGCGCCAGGGCCGCCTCCACATATGCGAAGCCGTTCGCCAGCGTGAACGCGAGCTCCTGCGCCGCGGTCGCGCCGGCCTCGCGGATGTGGTAGCCGGAGATGGAGACGGTATTCCACTGTGGGAGCTCGCGCGTCCCGAACTCGATGGTGTCCACGACCAGCCGCATGGCCGGCTCCGGCGGGAAGATGAACTCGTTCTGGGCGATGTACTCCTTGAGGATGTCGTTCTGGAGGGTGCCGCGGAGCTGGCTTCGCGGCACGCCCTGCTTCTCGGCGACCACGATGTACATCGCCCAGATGGGCGCGGCGGGGGAGTTGATCGTCATGGACGTGGTGACCTCGCCGAGGGGTATCCCGTCGAACAGGATCTCCATGTCCGCGAGCGACGAGACGCACACGCCGCACTTGCCGAATTCGCCCGCGGCTTCGGGCGCGTCGGCGTCGTAGCCCATCAGGGTGGGCAGGTCGAACGCGACGGAGAGCCCGGTCTCGCCGTGCTCCAGGAGCAGGCGGTACCGGGCGTTCGTCTCTTCGGCGCTTCCGAATCCGGCGAACTGGCGGATGGTCCACGGCTTGCCCCGGTAGCCCGTAGCGTGCACGCCGCGCGTGAACGGCGGCTCCCCAGGGAAGCCCAGGCTTCGCAGGTAGTCCACGGGCGTCGTGAGAGGATCGTACAGGGGCAGGAGCGGCCGGCCCGAGCCGGTCGTGAAGGGCGCGTTGCGCTCCGTCGCCTTGCGGTACGCCCGCTCCCAGCGCTCGCGCGCCGCCCGCAGCTCCACGTTCATGCGGGTATGATGCCGCAACCGCGGCTCGCTCGCTACGTCCGTCCGGACCGAAACGTTAGCGGGCGCCGCGCAGGCGCGGGTCGAGCACGTCGCGCAGGGAGTCGCCCAGCAGGTTGAATCCGAGCACCGTCAGGCTAATGGCGAGCCCCGGGAAGAACGCCCACCAGACGTGGATCGGGAAGTGGCTTCGCGCCGCGCTGACGTCGGTGCCCCAGGACGGGTTCGGGGGTGGGATGCCGAGCCCCAGGAACGAGAGCGACGCCTCCGCGAGAATCGCGGTGCCGAGCAGTGTCGTCGCGATGATGATGGCGAGCGCCGTCACATTGGGCGCGATATGCACGAACAGGATGCGTGGCGTGGAGGCGCCGAGGGCTCTCGCCGCCTCCACGTACTGATTGTTTCGCTCCGACAGCACCGCTCCCCGGACGACGCGGGTGACCGGGAAGATGATCGCGATGCCCACCGCGATCACCACCGTCTGGAACGACGGGTTCAGCACCTGCGCCAGGATGAGCAGCAGGAGCAGCCCGGGGAACGCGATCGCGGTGTCCACCACGCGCTGGATGAAGTTGTCGACGACGCCGCCGGCGTACCCGGAGATGATGCCTAGGACCGTCGCGACCATCGTCCCGCCGATCACCGCGAGGAACGCCACGCCGATGGAGATGCGGGCGCCGTGGACCACCCGGCTGAACATGTCGCGGCCCAGATTGTCCGTCCCGAACGGATGCGCCCACGATGGGTTCTCCAGGGGCTGCCCCGCCGTGATGTCCCCGACGCGGTAGGGGGCGATCATGGGGGCGAAGGCCGCAACGAGCGCCAGCAACAGGATGATCATGAACCCGGCGACGCCGAGGGGGTTCTGACGGGCGATATTCGCGAGGGTGCGGAGCAACCGGCGCCGTGGCCTGAGAACCTCGTAGACTCCGGTTTCGAGCACCCCGATGGCTTCGTTCGTGGCGGTCATGTGGCGTCCCTCAACTGTACCGGATGCGCGGGTCGAGCCAGGCGTAGCTGATATCGACGATGAGGTTCATCAACACGACGGCGACGCCGGTGTACAGCGTCATCGTTTGCACGACCTGGTAGTCCTTGCCGGCGAGCGAGGCCAGGATGTACTGGCCCAGGCCGGGCAGCGCGAAGATCTGCTCGATGATCACCGTCCCGCCCAGTAGGCCGGCGATCTGGAGCCCGATGACCGTGACGACGGGGATGATCGAGTTCTTGAGCGCGTGCCGGAAGATGACCATGCGCTCGCTGAGGCCCTTCGCGCGCGCGGTCCGGATGTAGTCGGTCCGCATGACTTCGAGGAGGGACGATCGCGTGAG